>DEQI01000301.1 GCA_002360295.1 Planococcaceae bacterium UBA3370 | reverse complement strand
ATAGAAGGATGTAAATTTTGAAAGAGGGGCAATGCTTGATCCATTAAATCGATAGTTGGGAAAAAAATTAGGAATGGTTCATTATTTTTTAGTCTTTTGGTTGTCCAGTCTTTGAGTTTTACTGGTAATATTTCTTTATTCAACTGTTTTTCATAATTCCATAAGGAAACAAAACGTGGTACTGGTAATGGGAAATTGTGATAGCGCTTCGGAATAAAGGAGTATTCTTCCTTTTGGGCTAGCAGTTGTTCTGAAGGTGTTGCTGTAACATACGCAATAGGGGCATCTTGTTTTTTCGATTTTTGTACGGCATGTTGCAAAGCTTGATCCGCTGTATACGGAAATGCATCTGCCTCATCAACAATCATCACATCAAAAGCACGCTCGAAACGATAGAGCTGATGAGTAGTAGCAATAACAAGTTGGGCATATCCTTTTTGCTCAGGTGCTCCTCCATACAATGCGTGAATAATAGTATGCGGAAATACTTTTTGAAAACGTGGAAATAATTCTAATACAACATCTGTTCTTGGTGTAGCAACACAAACACGTAGTCCTTTCGTTAATGCTTTATGAATGGGGGTAAAAAGGATTTCAGTTTTCCCGGCTCCACATACCGCGTTTACCAAATGTTGTCTTTTCGCTAAAATACTGCTTACTAACTCCTGAGACGCGTTCATTTGAAGCTCTGTCAAAGTCCCCTCCCAGCATATTTCGTGTTTCTTCGTACCAATTGGATTTGGTCCGTTCCATACAAGTAACTTGGAGCAACTCACGACTCTTCCTATCTTTATACAATGCCTACAGTACGTACATATTTGGTTGCACTTAGCACATTGATAATGAATAAATTTCGATTGCTTCTCATTCAAACACCGATTACAAATATAATGACTTCGAAATAGGTTGGTCTCCTTTTCAATTGATGTTTTTTCTACCAACAGCCCTTTTTGAATATATCGTACCATTTTCTCTTTTGGAAAAGGCATATGTTCAATTGGCATAATCCTTCCTGCAGCAAAGTTTATAATGGCAGGCTCAATGATTATTCCTTTGTAACATGCTTTTTTAGTTCTCACCACATGAATGTCCTCCTTAAAATAAAAAAACGATCTCTACCTATTGAGTAGAGACCGTTTCTATACGTTATTTTTTCATCCAACCGAGTGCAATGGCACCCTCACCTAAATGAGTACCAATAACTGGACCGAAATAACTTAACTTGAAGTCAACGCTCGGATACGTTTCTTGTAATTGCTGCATCCACTGTAGCGCTTCTTCCTCACAGCAACTATGAATGACCGTCGCTTGCAATTCACCGTGTTTATGAACTGCTTCCGCTAGCATTTCTTCCACACGGCGTAGTGCTTTTTTACGCGTACGAATTTTTTCAAAAGGTACGATTACTTTATCAACAAAGTGCAATACAGGTTTCACTTGAAGTAATCCACCAATAAGTGCCGCTGCTGCTGAAAGTCGACCACCACGCTGTAAATGAGATAAATCATCTACAACGAAATACGCATCCATCGTTGTTTTTAAACTTTCTAACTTGTCCATAATTTCTTGGGCAGTTGCACCTTGTTGGGCCATTTTTGCCGCCTCAACAACGAACATCCCTTGCACATAGCAAGCAATTTCACTATCAAATACTGAAACATTTATATTGTCAACCATATTACCTGCTTGATGTGCGCCTTGATAAGTACCGCTTATTCCGCTAGATAAATGAATGGAAACCACTTCATCATGCTCTTTTGATAATTTCTCGAATAACTCCACAAACTTCCCAACAGGTGGCTGTGTTGTTTTAGGGAAAGTTTTTGTTTCGCGAACTTTTTGGTAAAATTCAGAAGTAGTAATTTCTACTTCCTCTTCATATGTACCATCTTCTAAAATAACACTAAGTGGAATCATATGAATATTATAAAGCTGTCGTTCTTCAAGCGATATATAAGCTGTACTATCTGTTACAATTGCAGTTTTCATTAATCTCCCACGCTCCTATTCACTTTATATTATCTCATCTAGCATCTATTGTGAATTAAAAATTACTAAAAGCGCTCCGAGATGAGTGTGCCTTTACGAGACTCGAAACGCTTTAGTTTATTACAATATTAATTTATTCATTACCAATATAATAAACGCTCGACACATTCCAAGCATCTTGCTCTTTCACAAATACCGTTACCTGTCTTCCTGTACTAGCCACCTCAGTATTTGTAGCATCCTCAATCATTTTTACTGATAGGTTCGCAAACACTTGTGCTTCATCTTCATTATATTTTACTATAGTAACATCTTGAGCTTCCCGATTCACAGTATATTTATTAAATACCTCTTGAGCTTCTGATAAATCTTGATCATAATCAAACCCTTTTGCTTCTTTAGATAAAGTTGCACTGTAACGTTGAATATTTTCTGAATTAAATGCTTCTATATATTCGTTAAATGCAGCAATGATTTTATTTTTCTCTTCCACTGGTACGTTTTGTGCTTCTTCAATATTTCCGCCAAATACTGTAAACCCTGCCGTACCTTCATTAATAACATTTTTTGCTTCTTTTGCATCCAGTTCTTTATTATCACTACATGCCGCTAATAAAAATACAGAAATTAGTGCGATCAACCATTTTTTCATTTTTCCAAAACCTCCCGCGCATGTATTGTAGCATAGATGACATCAGTATGCCCATTTCGGTTTACCTTGCATTCGGGCGCTTACCATATAGACGTACTACATAC
>DEQI01000141.1 GCA_002360295.1 Planococcaceae bacterium UBA3370 | reverse complement strand
AAAAGGCAAAAGCCGCTGATAAATATAAAAAGTCACTAAACCTGCGAACTCCTGCAGTGATAAAGCTATAAAATAAAAACTGTGGACTCCTATGCGAGCCCACAGTTTTTATTTGCGTAATGAACCTAGTTCTGCTGCGATTGCTTGCATTTCACTAGGGCTAAATGAATCTCGTTTCATAACCATTTCGTATAAATAGTGTAGATCCTCATAATGTTCTTCATTAAAATTCTCTGACTTCATCGCGTCGACATTCACCATACGTAGCTTCTCTTTAATTTGTTCTACCATATAAATCACATTTTCTTGTGAAGGTGTTGATAAGTTCATTTATTTACCTACCTTTCAAAGTATACGAAAACATCATTTCACTTTGCTGGAATGTTGTCAACAGTTACTTTGCATGTGTTCGCTTTCAAAAATGAAGGAAGTTCGATAAAATAAATGTAGCAAAAGTTTTACATACAACAATATCGGGAATAATTTAGATATATAGGAGGAGAAAAATATGAAAAGCAAATTAGTACCAGCCATTATTTTAGGTGCACTTACTGGAGCAGCTATTAGTATGTTTGATAAGCAAACAAGAGAACAGACGATGGAGTCTTCCAAAAAAGTGAAAGATACAGTAGTTTATTATGCACAAAACCGTGATGAGCTAAAAACATTAATTGAAACGAAAATTGAGCAAGCACAAACATTTTATACATCTGCCTCTACCAATATGGATGCTATTATGAAGCAGCTAGATGACGTCAAAACATTACCTGAAACTGTGATGGGCTTAGTATCAGAAACGAAACAAGCTTTTTCAAAAGACGATGCGCAGTAAGTAAGGGAGTTGAAACTATATTAAAGAGCACAACAAACATTTATCAAAAGTGATTGCTTTTGCGAAATCATTTGTTGCACCGAATGAGGCTGATATCGACGTAACAACGATTAAAGGCTTTACTATTGATATAGTGAATCGAATTAAGCGTGCTGATATTTTAGGCATGGGGGCACAGCTAGCATACTTTTTTTTACTATCTATTTTTCCACTTCTTATTTTTATGGTTACATTGTTGCCCTATTTAAAATTACAGCAACATCAAGTGTTTGCCTTTTTAGCGGATATTATGCCTGCCGAAGTATTTACGTTAACAGAAGATATCATAGCGGATGCATTGACGAATCAAAACAGTGGATTGTTATCGTTGGGTATTATTGGAACGATTTGGTCCGCCTCTCGAGGTGTGAATGCACTAATTAAAGCGTTAAATCGAGCGTATGATGTGGAGGGAAAAGCGAGTTTTATCACTCGCTTTTGGTCACTCATTTTTACTGTTTCACTTGTTATTATTATTTTAATTGCGCTGCTTTTGCCAGTGTTTGGTCAACAGCTAGGTAATCTTTTATTTTCTTATTTAGGAATCGAAAGTTCATTTGAAACGATTTGGACGTTTATCCGTTGGGTTACACCGGTTACGCTCGTTATTTCTGTTGTATCCATTATCTACTGGATTGTACCGAATACAGTTCCACGATTGACATTCAGTAGTGTTCTACCTGGCACAATCTTTTCGACAATGGGATGGGTCGTATTAACGTATGGTTTCTCATTTTTTATTAATAATTTTAGTCATTATAGTGCAACATATGGCAGTATTGCAGGGGTCATCATATTAATGCTATGGCTGTATTTTACAGGCATTATTTTAATTTTAGGTGGATTATTAAATGCAGCTATTCAAAATCGACAAATTGTGAAAATGGACAAACAAAAGGGAATCGAAATATAAAGAGAGAGGGATAGGCTTAATGGGTCTATCCTTCTTTTTCGTAAAACAGTCGGTAGCAAACCTTAAAAAAGAAAGTTTTTCCTGATTGATTATGCAGTGAAAATGAAAACGGCTCTGTAAGTTCAATCTTACAGAGCCGCTTTTAATAAGAAAGTACGTTGAATTTCAGAAATACGAGCATTGTTTTGCTGCTGTGCGCTCCTGCAATTCTTACACATTCTTCAGCATGCGCAAGCCATTTAAAATAACTAAAATGGTACTACCCTCATGTCCTATTACACCAAGTGGTAAATCAATCGCTTGGAAGAAGTTAGAGGCGATTAATAAGGCGATGACAGAAATCGAGAAAATGATATTTTGTTTGACGATTCTTTGCATTTTGCGAGATAGCTTTACAGCATAAGCGATTTTGGATAAATCATTTTTCATTAATACGACATCTGCTGTTTCGAGTGCGACATCAGTGCCACCACCCATAGCAATACCGATGGATGCAGTAGCAAGAGCAGGTGCATCATTTATGCCATCTCCTACCATCCCAACAG
Organism: Planococcaceae bacterium UBA3370; assembly: GCA_002360295.1. Classification (GTDB taxonomy): domain Bacteria; phylum Bacillota; class Bacilli; order Bacillales_A; family Planococcaceae; genus Metasolibacillus. Next base: position 3,773 of record DEQI01000141.1, on the reverse strand, counting down.
TTTTGTATTTTTCCATATAAGACTTGATATAGTCTACTTTCGTTTCAGGTAAACATTCTGCAACGAAGTTATTCACACCTGACTCTGCTGCAATCGCTTTTGCTGTTTTTTCGTTGTCACCTGTAAGCATCATGACATCGATACCAAGTTCTTGTAACAGTGTGACTGCTTTTTTCGCTTCTTCACGCACTACATCCTGCAAGGCAACAAGTGCGGCAATTCCTTCCGCATCCTTTAGGAAAATAACTGTTTTTCCTTGAGCCGCTAATTTTTCAGCCGCATGATTGGCAAAAGCTTGAGATGCTTCATAGCCAACAAAATCAGGTTTACCAACAGTGTACATTTTTCCGTTGATCGTAGCTTTCATGCCATACCCAGGAACATCCTCAATCATTGCTTCAAGGGTAGACACTTGCTGTGCTTTCGCAAAAGTAGTAATCGCTTTTGCAAGCGGATGATTTGATTGTGATTCGATAGCAGAAATAATCGCTAATGTCTCAGCTCTTTTTTCTTCATCACGAACGATAAAATCTGTCACAACAGGTGCTCCTTGTGTAAGCGTCCCTGTTTTATCGACAGCCAGTGCTCGTAAAACACTTAAATGTTCTAAATGTAAGCCGCCTTTAAATAGAATACCGTGACGAGCACCGTTAGAAATAGATGCTAGGGTAGCTGGCATAATAGAGGCTACTAAAGCGCATGGTGAAGCAACAACTAACAGGACCATGGCACGATAAAATGTTGTAGTCCAATCCCAATCAAGTAAATAATGGGGCAATACCATCATAATCGCTACTGCTGTTAAGACTAATTTGACATAAGTCCCTTCGAACCGTTCGATAAATTGTTGAGAAGGGGATTTTTCACTTTGGGCAGATTGCACGAGTGTAATTATTTTTTGGAATAATGTTTCTGTACTTAGTTTTTTCACGTTGATTGTTAACACACTATTTAAATTTACTGTACCTGCAAATACTTCATCCCCAACGATTTTAGCTACAGGCATTGATTCACCTGTAATCGCTGCTTCGTCAATAGTCGACTCTCCTTTGAAAATAGAACCATCAGCTGGAATACGCTCACCAGGTTTTACTAAAATATGATCACCAATTTTTAATGAAGAAACAGCTACTTTTATCGGTTCAAAGCCACCGCGTACTAGCCATGCTTCTTCAGGCTGCAATTTCATCAATGCAGAAATTTCACGGTGACTTTTATTCATTGCATAGGTTTCAAGTGCACCACTGACTGCGAAAATAAAAATTAATATCGCGCCCTCAGCCCAATAGCCAATAATCGCTGATCCTATTGCAGCTAAAATCATTAAAATTTCTACGTTTAGTGATTTGCTTTCAATTGTATCCTCGATACCTTCTTTGGCTTTAGCATAGCCACCAATAGCGAATGCGCTTAAATAGGCGATGATAGAAGCGGTAGTAAGCCCATTTGAGTCCATCCGCCAAGCAAGTGCGATGATAAACCCAGCTACAAGTGCTGCAATCAATTCTTTGTGTTCTTTTATTTTCTCAATTAAATCGACATTTTCTCGATTAGAATGTTCCATATTAACCCTCCTTGATAATGAGATTCACTATCGTTAACCATATTTTCGAACTATTTGATAATGCTTTTCATTTACATTAGTTTTATTTCTAATTTAGAATTATTGTAATTAAGAGTATAAGAGATAATGAAGATTAATGCAATACAAAAAAGGTTCCGTCTGAAAAGATTTTATGACGGAACCTTTAAGGTGAGTATTTTCGGCTTCTAGGAATATAATTTTCTTCGACGAGTAATCCGTAAGAGTACCATCTATATAAACAGAAGAGGGTGCCCAATTGTGGACACCCTCTTTTCAAATGAACGTAATAAATAATAGATACTTATAACTCTATTAAATTTTAAAAGTTAAAATACACGCTCTGCATGCATAGCTAATTTATCTAATGAAGATTTTTCTACATCTGCATGTAATGAGTTACCGTGAGAGTCCATTGTAACGACTGCAGTGAAGCCTTCAACAGTTAAGTGCCACATTGCTTCTGGAATACCGAATTCCATTAGGTCAACACCATCTACAGATTTAATGCAGTCAGCATAATACTGAGCAGCACCACCGATAGCGTTTAAGTAGACGCCACCATGTTCTTTAAGTGCTGCAAGTGTTTTTGGGCCCATACCGCCTTTCCCCATAACAGCGCGAATACCGAACTTTTTCATAATATCGCCTTGGTATGGCTCCTCTCGAATAGAGGTTGTTGGACCAGCCGCTTTAACTGTCCAATTACCTTCTTCGTCTTTCGCCATTACTGGACCACAGTGATAGATGATTTGACCATCTAAATCAACTGGTGCTTCAACGCCTTCACCAATTAAGTGATGGTGGATTGCGTCACGGCCAGTGTACATACGACCAGAAATTTTTACGACATCCCCAACATGTAAAGAACGAATTTTTTCTTCAGTAATTGGAGCTACTAATTCTACTACTTTATTATTAGAAGAAGATTCAGTTTTCTCTTCGTCACGGAAAGTGATTTTTTCGCCTTCTTGGTAATGCCAGTTGATAATCTCGCCCGTTTCTGGGTTGATGTCAATCGCCATACGACGGTATGCCCAGCAGTTGTAAGCTACTGATACGAAGAATGATGCTGGTAAACGGTCCATTACGCCGATTTTACAGCCAAGTAATGTTGCTTCACCACCGAAGCCCATTGTACCAACGCCAAATGTGTTTGCTTTTTCAACGATATATGCTTCTAATTTCGCTAAGTCTTCGATTGGGTTTACATCATCAACGTGACGGAATAATTGTTCTTTTGCAAGATCATAACCAGAAGAACGGTCGCCACCAATCCCTACACCGATGAAGCCAGCCGAACAACCTTGTCCTTGAGCTTGCCATACGGAGTGAAGAATACATTTACGGATACCATCTAAGTCACGACCAGCACGACCAAGACCTTCTATTTCACATGGAAGTGAGTATTGGATGTTTTTGTTCTCACAGCCGCCACCTTTAAGGATTAGCTTTACTGTAATGTAATCGTTTTCCCATTGCTCAAACTTAACCACTGGTAGACCAGCTCCGATGTTGTTACCAGAGTTTTTACCTGTTAATGAATCTACCGAGTTTGGGCGTAATTTCGCATCGCCTGTTGCACTAGCGATGGCGTTTTGAATGGCTTTTTTTATTTCAATTTGGTTTACGCCTACAGGAGTATATACCTTAAATGTAGGAAGACCTGTATCCTGACAGATAGGAGAAACGTTATCTTCAGCCATTACGATATTTGTTGTAATTGTGTCTAAAGACATTGCTGCACGTGTGCCAGCATTTTCTGCCTCTTTTGCCTTCTTGATAGCACGACGAACATCCTTTGGTAAGTTAGTAGACGTTTCAGTCACTAATTTATAAAGACTGTTCTCTAGTGATTCTAAGTATGCCATGTTATTTTTCCCCCCAGAAAAATATATTGAAAGAGTATTCCAAAATCATTATACCCTTTTAGTCTAATGAAAAAAAGAGAGTCGTATTAAAACTGAAAATAGGTTACAAGAGGGGGAGGATAACGGTAATTATGAACAACTTTCTAAGTTTAAAGGACGAAGTGGATGGCAAATCAGTTTGTCACTGGGACGATACAAACCTTTTTTAGGGCTAATGATAACAGTAAATTTTAAAGGAAAGACCGGTGGAATATACGATCTTCTTTCTCCACCGGTCTTACTATTTGATTATTGGTTTACTAAGCGTCGTTACGTTTTTG
>DEQI01000117.1 GCA_002360295.1 Planococcaceae bacterium UBA3370 | reverse complement strand
GGTGGGTTTTGTCCCAGCCTCTTCTACAAAGCACATCTAAAATAATTATCAGATGTCTTTTGTAGAAGGGATTAACAAATTTTCGAAATTTTATATCGATTTTAGGTAAATTTTATCTTAATATGATATATAAGGAGAAATAATAGTATTTTTAAGTGTATATTGTCTTAGGTTAATAGTTGGTCTATAATTTAAGTAATTGGAAAAACGTACAATATTTGTGGGGAAAGAGGTATAAACATGATATTAAATGATATCAATGGTAGTAATGAAGCTATAGCAAATCATTTGAAAAATACATTGCTATGGGATAATGAACTTGAAAATGCACTTAGGTCTCAAACTGATGGATTTGTTAACGTTTTTATTAGAAATGGCACGGTTCAAAAAATAAGCTTTTGTCAGCTGAATTTTGGATCTTCAAGCAGCCAAATTTACGATGAAGAAGTAGTAGACGATAAAGAACCACAAATATTGGAAGTCCCAAGAAGGGTATATATGACATTTTGTTATTTATTTAGTGCTGCTATTTCAACACTAAAACAACCTATAGTTTATGGTGAAGTCAAATGTACTTTTCGTTTTAAAGAAACAGGTGATGAATGGGAACATTCTTTTGATATAGATATTATTCGAGAAATTCATTTCGACGGCGAAGGAAACAAGCGTATGCCAGATGGGAATAGTAAAGGTAAAAATACACCTCCGAGAAGTTGACATATAAACCATATTATAGTATTATATTCGTATATTTTAATATTAAAAACACGGAAGAACCGTAGAAGAAGAGTATGCAAATACTCTCTTTTGCGGTTCTTTTTTTTCGTTTTTTGAGAGGAGGTGAAATTATGAACTTATTCGACAAAGCAAATTTTCTATTAATGACTACTAGTACTGGTGTAACAAATTCAATTTATCAAACAGGTGATAATAAAATAACAAAGGGTTTAAAAGACATTATTGCACTTGTTGGTGGTGTCGGTGGACTTTGTTTTACACTTGCAATTTTAATTATTGCTCTATTCATTATTTTTGGATCAATTTCACCACGTAACATTGGAACATGGTGGAAAGCATTATTTTCTTGTGTAGCAGGTGCAGCATTATTCTATAGTGCTTACTTCTTATCAGATGTTTTAGCTAACTTGTTTTCAACTTAATTAAACAAAAGCGGGTGACACATTCGTCACTCGCTTTTTATAAAAAGGAGCGACTTTATGGTTAATATACCAATTGACTTAACGGGTGAGCAGAAGACTGTATTAGCTATCTTCTCTATTCGACAAATTATATTAGTAGGTCCTTTGGCGGCGGTAACACTATTTCAATTTATACTCTTTGATTGGCCATTTGTAACCGGTTTGTTGGACTTCTTTGTCCGGACAGCGGTGGTTCTTGTTGTAAATGGCATAACATTTAGTTTAGCTTTTATAAAAATTGAAAAATACGATATGTATCTATCTGATTATATCCAACAATTAATTTTATTTCGAAAATCACAGAAGATTTATACTAACTAGGCTAGGGGTGAATTAATTGAAAGTATTAGATGTTTTAATGCCCTTGAGTTTGGTTGTACTTGTTATTGTTTTCATCCTTTTATATATTGCTCAAAAAAGGAAGGAGAGAAATGAGCCTGTATTTGGGTGGAAAAGAAGGCAGTTTCTTGATGAACAGAAGGGTAACAATATACCAGGGGAACAATCAAAAACTACTCAAAAAAAGAAGAACAATAAAGTAAATAAATCCTTTGAATCAATTGTTGAATTAATGGAACTTAAGAAAATTGAAAACCGCATTATCGAACGGGAACGGAATGAATATCTAGTTATCCTGAGTAGCGATTTTGTAAATTTCAGTTTATTACAGCCTAAAGAGCGTACAACCATTTTAGAGGGATATCAACAGTTGTTTAACATGATCAATTTCCCTGTTCAACTTTTAGCTCAAGCTGTACGCCAAGATTTTTCTAAAGACCGTATTAGATTTGAAAAGAACTTAAGCAGAGCCAATGACAATGCTATTAAGTATAACCGGGATGTATTAAATCATATTCAGCAAACTACTGAAAATGATTTTCGTATTACGTTAAAAATATTTTACGTCATTAAGTACATTTACGAACCATCTAAAGCAGCGAAACTAACTAAAGAACAAAGAGAGAAAAATATTATTGATAATATTCTTATTCGTGCTGAAATTGTTCGCCGTGCATTAGGTAAAGCAAGAATACATGCAGAAGTTCAAAGTTCATTAGATGCTGCAGAGTCAATTAAGCGTGCTTTAAATCGGGACCGTATGATTATTAATCCAATGGACAGAGTTGAAGATGACGAAAAATTAGCTCCATTTATCACTATGGATTTTAGTACTATACCTGATTTTGATAAGTTTGTGACTGACGTAGAAGAAGCTATCGAACTTGTAGGTTCTCCATATAAAGAATCTGCGTATGGAGTTGAGGAAGGAGGAGTTGTAGTTGGTGGGGCTAAAGGAAAAGTTCAAGAAAAAGACTTCGAAACGGTCGAAAGTTAAAGAAAAATCACAATTCAAGAAAGCCGTTATCCCAGAAGTGGTATCAGCTATCGATTATGAAGATGAGATTGACCAACCAACCCTTGTTGAGAATATATCAAATGAAGGTATCAAATTCTATCCTGATCATTTTGAACTACAGACAGGTATTGGTCAAAAAAAATATGGACGAGCGTTTTATATTAAGCCTAGTGGTTATCCATCAAAAGTACGTTTAAATTGGTTAGAAGGTCTTTTGACAGGTGATGATATGGATACCTCCGTTAATGTCGAGCCATATGACCGCACAGACGCAGTTCGAAAATTAAAGGATAAAATTGATGAATTTGAAACAGTAATCTATTCCGCTGAAAAGCGTGGCGACCATCATAAAATTGAAAGTGCTATGCAAAACTTAAGAGCCGCAAAAGGTTTACGGGATGAAATTCGTAGTAATTCTAATGGTTTATATTTCGTAAGTGTCGTTTCTTCCATTTATGCTGATAGCCTTGAAGAATTGAATGAAAAAAGCGTAGCAATCGAACGTGCTTTAGGTGGGGAGTCTATTGAGCTTTTAAATGCATTTGCCCGTCAAAAACAAGGTTGGCTTTCTACTCTACCGTTAGGATCTAATTACTTGAAAAAGACACAGCGTAATTTAGATGTTAATGCATTAGTGGCTATGTTCCCACACGCCTCATCCAAACTAAATCATGAGGGCGGGATGCCAATAGGTGTTTATAATCGTGAATATATTTACTTCAACAATTTTGATTCTAAATTACCTAATTATAATTTAGGCGTTTTCGGTGAATCAGGGGTTGGTAAAGGGGTTCTCGTTAAACAAATAATTGGCCGAGGCTTTATGGATGGTATTGAAAAAGTTGTTATTTTGGACGTTGAACCAGAGTATATCGGTTTAACATATGCTCTTGGCGGTATTGTAATTGGTATTCGAAGTGATGCTGCTATTGAAAGTAACAGTACAATTAATCCTTTGGATATTTATGTTGAAAAAGAAATTATGAATCGTTATCAATCTAATGAGTATGTGGTTGAACGAATTAACGTAAATGAAAAAGTAAAAGAAGCTATAGAGTTCTTTAAAATCATGAAGGAGTCGGCTTCTAATAATGCATTTTTAACACCGTATGAGTTAAATGCTTTAGATCGTATTTTATTAAAATTATATAAAGATGCAGGGGTTACGGATGATATCAACTCTATCTACGAATTGATTGATGATGTTGATAGTAATGGTAAAGTTACCATGAAAAAGAAATATATTCGTATGCCGCAAATCTCAGATGTTTATAACGAAATTTGTAAAATGGCAGATAATGAGAATGAAAAAGGTTTAGAAGAATTAAAGGCTGTTGTTGGTTTATTTATTGAAGGTAGAGCTTATGGTATGTTCGACTGTCAAACACGCGTTTTGGATAAATATGGCAAGGAACTACCGGCTGATATGTTGGACAAAGCTCCAATTGTAACCTTCGATATTTCTAAGCTGTCGAAAAATGGTATTGAACGACCATTAGCCCAACACGTTTTAATGACATGGATATGGAATCGTTTCATTGTAAATGATCCTAAACCTAAAAAACGAGTTATCCAAGATGAAGCATGGATGATGCTAGAATTCCCTAGTATGATGAATCATTTTAAATTGATTTCAGCACGTGGCCGTAAATGGAATGTTTCATTAACACTCGTATCACAACGATATGAAATGTTTGACCGTTCAGATGCCGCGCGAGATGTGGTTGCACAGCTGTCCAATGTAGCGTTTTTAAAAATGCCTGACCAAGACGTTGACCCGATACTACGCACATTCAAATTCAGTGAAGATGTTGGCCGTATGATACGAACAGGGGATAAAGGTGATGTTATTTTAAAATCGGGTAAGGAGATCGTCTTTTTCTACAGTGTTCCAACGCCGAGTGAGTGGGAATACATCAATACTAACCAAAACATAGATACAGCATCCTTAGTAAAGGGTGTGTAGTATGAAGCGATTATATGCCCTGGTATTTCTTTTTTCACTCGTCTTTAGTCAACCATTTACGGCATACGGCTTCTATGCTGAGACTACTCCTGAATATAGTGACGGTTCAGGAACTCCTAGTGGTGGTAGCGATATTACTAACGGTGAGTCATTTTCTCTAGGAAACTTTGCATGTGGAGAACCATTAATTACAGAAGAGATGGACCAACAAATTGATGACTATAAAAAGAATGATGCAAACATGGCAGAGAAGTTCGTTACAAGCCAAGCTCAAAACCTATTTAGAATAGGGGACTTAAATGGTTTATCTACACTAGTATTTGGAAACCCGTATTGTGTTTGGGCGGGTGATGGAACTTCTATGTCTAGTGATGGTGTTTTTACAACAACGGAACGAGAGAAAATTGTCGAGCCGTTAATTAAATTATTTAGTACAGCATTCTTTCTAGTATTGACGTTATCAATGTTAATTTCCTCACTAAAACTTGGATTTAGTAGTGTTCGAGGGAGAGGACTTAGTGATTTTTCAGATGATGCATGGATGTGGCTCCTTGCTATAGGTTTGAGTTTAGGTTATGGAATGCTTACTAATCTTGTGTTTCAAATGAATGCCGCTTTGGTATTAAGCATTAAAGATGTCATTAATGATAATGGAGTAAGTCTATCTGGTCTTTCCGTAGTTGCTTCATGGAATTTCAACCCCTTAACAATGGGACCATTTTTGGTCACATTATTTGCGGAGTGGCTTTTATCTCTATTACTAAACTTTATTTACTTAGCTAGAAAAGTAGTTATTTGTCTTTTGCTCGTTCTAGGGTATGTAGCTATTTATAGTTTAATGTTTGCAAAAACACGTGCCTTTTTTGGTACATGGATGCGGGAGTTTGTCGGAAATGTATTCTTACAATCAATTCATGCAATAGTTCTGTATTCCATGGTGATGTTCTCATCGACGGGTGCTAGTTCTATTTTTAAGCTAGGAATGATGATTATGTTTATTCCAGTTTCGGGTATGATTTCGAAATGGTTAAATATAGGGGATTCATCTTCTAAAGCAGGTTCTATCATGACAATGGCGGGTGTAGGTGGACTAGCCAGTATGGTTATGTTATCAAGGCAAGCCGGAAATATAGTTAGAGGCGGTTCTTTATATAACTCAGGCGGTTCATTAACAAATTCTAATTCGTCTAATGATAGTTCAAATTCTTCACTTTCTAATTTGGCAAACAGTCTAGCTAATGATAGTGCAGCAACCTCTATATCAACAAGTGCTTCTGGTGTAAATTCTCCAATGTGGAACGCCGCTAAAAACATTGTTGGCAGTCACGGAGCTGGTATTGGTGCATTGGCAGGTATGGTTGGAGGACCTGGAGGAGCTATGTTAGGGGCTAATGCAGGACGTTTTGTTGCTGAATCTGTTATGCAGTCAGGGCGAAATGTAAGTTCTGGTTTAATGAATACCATGAATGCTGTTAAACAAGGTAGATCATTTACTAATGAACAAGGCTCAGGTTTCCGCGCAATGTTAAGTCCTAATGCCAATGCTCAAGCACTCGGTACAAGAAGAGAAACGTTTGCTAATATAGGTGAATCTATAGGGAGTATGGTTGGATTTAATGGATTAGGTGCTAAAGTCGGGCGTAATGTAGGGCTTGCTTTAAGTGGGGTTTCTAGAAATAGACTAGCCTCTGAAATGTCGTCTTCAATGGGATTGGTAGACGGTAATGGTAATGCCAAACCAATGACACTATCAAATTTATCTACTCAATATCCAAATGCTGATGTGAAATGGTTGCAAACAAATGAAGGTAGTGGTTTTTACATGAACACAGGTGATGGGGAATGGAAACAAATAGGCTTAAAAGGAGCAGCTGATGCATCATTAAAAGATGGTGAAATCCGCGCAATGGACTATAAGCTAACTGATCCATCACTTCAATATGAAATGCAACCGAATGGAACATATAAAGCACCGATTACTACATCAAATGATGCAATTTCTATTGGTGCTGATACAAGTACGGTATTACCATTTGATGAAGCAATGAAAAAAGGGCAAGTACCGACATTTGACTTAGCATCTAATGGGATGAATGTACAGGGTAAAGATCAATCTGTTGTAACTTCGTCATTAAATAATTTAGATACTAGTAGTCCATTGAATGTTAAACCCGAATATACAACTACCAATACTGCGGACGAATTACATGGAGATAGTGGTCATCAAAATATTCCACCATCACCATTAGAAAATTTAGATACTAATAGTCCATTGAACGCTAATCCAGAATATACGACTACTAATGTGCCTAATGGAGTATCTGGTGAGAATGGTCATCTAAATATTCAACCGCATGTACCATCGTCATTGGAAAATTTAGATACTAGTAGTCCAATGAACGTAAAGCCTGAATATACGACTACTAACGTTCCTAATGGAGTACCTGGAGATAATAGTCAATCTACTAACCCATCATCAGAACCATTAGAGCGTGTTGTTTCAAAACCAAATAGTAGTATGTTCTCTGATCAACGAATGGAGACTGTCGGCTTAAAAGGCTCAACACCTCATTTAATGAGAACTTCGGATGCTTACATTGTTGGAAGTGAAGTAAAAACATTGGATAATGGCCAAATTACAAAACCTTCAAGTGAATTAAATCCTAATGTCGCTTCTCACGTTGCTAATGTTTCTACAGGTGCTCGCCACCAAGATATGCAATTTAGAAGTGAACGTGTAAATGCAGATGCTTACTTATATCATAATCCAGTAGGTGCAGATACTCGAACAGCGACAGATAAAGTTGCCGAAAAGGTAGAGCGCGGTGGAGAAATCCGTAATAGATGGAAAGTAAAATTTGCAGAACAACAAACTGAAAAACGTAATAAGCACATTAGTTGATGAAGGAGTGATTTTGGTGAAAAAGTGGATTTTAGTTTTACTTATTTTTACCTTGCTTCTTCCTTCTGTGAGTGTAATTTTTTCAGAAACAGTATATGCGGCAGAAGATGAGGAATTATCTTCTACCGCTTCAACTATAAAAAATAGCTGTACTCGTGTTATGGGTGAAGATGAAGTTTATGAGAAAATCGATGACTTCGTAGAATACCGTGCAAGTTTAGTAGAAAAATATACTTTAGACTTTTTAGAAATGTTTTGGAACTTTTTTGGTGTGAACACATTAACTCAGTTAGTTTTTGGTAATCCCTTTTGTTTATGGTTTGATGGGGAAGAACCAGAACTAGCTTATGGATTGTTCCCACAAGAAATAAAAACAAAAGTAATTGATCCTATTTTTACTTTGTTTAGCTCACTTTACGTCGTTGCATTAGCATTATCTATCCTTATTTCGGGGTTGAAATTGGGTTATTCTTTTGTAGGTTTTTCCCGCTTTAATATGGGTGAAGAAATGTATATGTATATGATAACTGCTTTCCTATTGGTCTGTTATTGGATGGGCATAGATTATCTATTTATGTTTAACTGGTCTATTGTAAGTAGTTTGAGTGAGTTTCTAGCATCCCAAGGTATAAGTGTTGGTAACTCAATCCTTATTTCTACTGCTGATAAATTTTATTTTAGCGATATTATTATGCTATTTGCAGAATGGCTATTAATGCTATTTATAAACTTGATGTATATCTATCGTTTATTTGTAATAACGGTGCTTATGATGGTTGGCGGTCTTGTTATTATTGGGCTATTATTCGAAAAAACAAGAAAGTACTTCAAATTATGGCTCGTTGATTTTATTGGAGCAATCTTTATGCAAAGTATTCATGCTTTGTACTTTACTATGGTTTTACTATTTATTTCTTTGGATTCATCCGGGTTCATATTCAAATTTATTTTATTAGTTTTATTCCTTCCGATAAGTTCCATGTTGCTCGGCATGATGGGCATATCAAGTGCTCTTATTCCTCAACAAGCGGCTAATTCTATGGTAGGTGGAACTGCTACAGCCCTTCGTATGGGTTCTCTTGGTATAAATAAATTAAGAGGAAGCAAGTCGCTAGAGTCTGTAGAATTAGGAAAGTCCCGAATCGCTACACTTGCAAATGGAAGTAATTCGAAAATTTGGGGCGCAACTAAAACTGCAGCATCGGTTGCGGGTGCTGTAACAGGGGCTACAGCAGGTATGGTTATCGGGCCAGGCGGTTCAGCATTAGGCGGTATGGCAGGTGCAAAAATTGGCGGTCTTGCTTTACAAGCTCCGCGCAATGTTGCTGCAGGACTAAAAAGTTTGAAAGATACGGTTGGAAATGCTAAAGAAAAAGGCTTTGAAAATATCATGGGTAACTTACAAGATAAACGTTTGTTTTATGGTAACGTAGGTGAATCTGTGGGCACTATGGTAGGTCTTGGTGAAACTGGACGTAAAGTTGGAGAGGGCTTTAGTGGGGTTTCTCGTCAACGATTATTGAACTCAGATGAAGCAGGTGGATTAGGTGGTATTACCATGCAAGACATTGCTTCAAAATATCCTGATGCTAACATACAGTTTCAACAGACGAATGAGGGTAGCGGTTTCTATATGGAGCGAGATGGAGAGATGAAATTAATTTCTCCAATTGGCGCAGCAGATCCTTCCTTACATGATGGGGCAACTCGAACAATGGATTACCGTGTTACAGACTCATTAATGAAGGAAAGAAATATTGATAATCAATCTGGAGTCACACCATCTTATTTAACTAGAATGAATGATGCAACTATTAATGATAAGGCGGGCAATTCCTTTGTTGATCCGAATTTCCGAGCAGACCTTATTAATCCTGATAGCTACTATCGTAGTGGTATGCAAGGGAGTCAACAGCAATCATTGTCAGACAAACTAGCGGATTATCGAGCAAATAAGGCAGGTGACTCAAATGAGCCAGAATGATAGTAACAATAATAGTTCTGAATTAGGGAAAAAAATGCTGAATAACCCTAAACAAGCCGCAAAAAAAAGTAGGGACGCGTGGAAAAATCTTAAAAGGCTTTTGAAAGTCTTTAAGTTTCTAAAGGCTATTATAGGGAAATTAATTTTAGCTTTCGGTAAATGGTTACTGCCTATTATAATCGCTTTTGTTATCGTAGTATACGTGCTTGTTACTCTATTAATGATTGTTTTAGATAGTGTTCCATTCTTCGATGTGTTCCAATTGTCGAATGAACGGTTGGAAGTTGAGGCTATGTTTGATGAAACCATATTAGATGTTTTTACAATTAGACAGCAAGAAGCACCAACTGATATCAAAAACACAATACGTGATACTCAACCTTCACCATGGCCGCCTATTTCAGAACAGTGGTTATACGAAACAGGCGAAATGATGAAAGTTAGTAACGCTTTACCAACTATTCATCATTACTATAAAAATTTAAAAAATGAAAATTATAAGCCATGGCATAAAGAATATAAAGGCTTAAAGGCAATCGAAGAAACAAGAGATAAATTTTATAAAATTATCTACGATGCTTTCGATTATTACTTTGAGGATGAAAGTTATCAACCTGAGTATGTATGGGGTAAGCCCCCAATTGATGAATATATTTATTCTACATCTACTACAGTTTGTACTTTTACAGATGAAGATGGAAATACCTATACAACGGAAAGTACTAGTGAAAGTAAAGAAGATTTACCTTCAAGAGATATCGTTCTTTCTATGCAATTGATTTATCACAAAGGAACAATTCATTATAAGACAATACATACATTCGATACTGATACAACTTCTAGTGAAAATTGTACAACTACAACAGACACAGAAAAGAAATTGTATGTCGTTAATGATTCAGTTCCTATTACTCTTGAGTTTTTGCCAGAGGAATTAGTTTTATTTTTAACTACTGATGCGGCAGAAGGGAAACGTACACAATTAGTACAAGCTCAAGATTTAGAGTACGTAATTGACTTAGGGAAAGAACTTGATCCACGTTTCCCAAAACCTGATATTGATTATGAAGGTTTAACCTCTTGCTATTTTGATAAAAAAGAGATTCCACCTTGTTTATCAGATTTCATATTAGGTGGTATTTTAGGAGATATTAATTTTTCGGGTAGTTGGTACCCAGAAGAATACGAGGCAATCTATAAGGCTGCAGCTGAGCATTGTGGGATTGATTGGCATATTCTAGCCGCAGTCCATGGTATGGAAACCGGCTTCGGTAGTAATCCCGTAGCAACAGATCCAACAAAAGGCTCTACCAATGCTAATGGCGAGTTCGTTGGGGCACTTGGACATTTCCAATTTATGGGATTAACTTGGGTTGGATGGAATGCCGCGAAAGATTATGAAACTACTGATAAGGGGCATATTTTTGGAGATATAAGTTTTATCACTGATCCAGCTAATATTGAAAAATATGGCGGTTTGGGGATGGATGCTAATGGAGATGGAATAGCTAGTCCTTGGGATTTAGAAGATGCCGCTTTTTCGGCTGCATGCTACTTAAAACGAATTGGCTACAATAAAGGCGATTTGAATAATATTAAGGAAGTATTAGCGAAATATAATGGCGGAAATAAACCTGGGGCAGATGCTTATGATTATGCAGACAAAGTAATTAGTATGGGGCAACAGTTTGAAAGTGGAGCGAATAATACAATTAGCGTTGCACCAGGAGATATTACGTATCCTACTACGGGTAATGTCACATCTGGATATGGTTGGCGTGATATTGGTTTTGGACAAGAGTTCCATTATGGCATCGATATTGGCTCGGGAGGAAGAAAGAATGTCCCTATTGTTTCCGTTGCTGATGGTGTTGTCACCTACGTTGGTCCTCTTAGTACCTGGGGAAATATTGTAAGGGTTAAACACAATGTTAATGGACAAGAGTTTGAGACCTTATACGCCCACCTTGCTTCAATGTCTGTAAAAGTTGGACAAGAAGTTGAGAAGGGTAAAAAAATTGGTATTATGGGGCAAACAGGTCGTGCTACTGGAGTCCATTTGCACTTTGAAGTCCATTTACCGGAATTTATAAGTCAAGCAGCAAGTTCTGTAAATCCATTAACGGTTATTCCTACTCCACCATCAAAGTAGAGGTGTTATTTTATGCAAGAAGCATGGAAAGCATGGAAAGACGGTTTTAAAAGATATGTTTGGAAAAACAACTGGGTTCGTATTGGCGGTATATTATTTCTGTTTGTTTTAGGTTTTGTTATATATAAAACTGTTATTTCCCCAGATATTACAATAGGGGAAATTGGTAATAAAGATGTTTGGTCAGATTATGATAATATTGTTGAACAGTTTTCTGAAAATGAAGTGGATGGTGTGGTCGTTCAAACAACGACTGCACCAACTGCTGATGTTTCAATGGATAGTACAAAAATAGAAACGACAGTGAATCAGTTTTTTAGTGCCGCGCGCGGAAACAATTCAAATATATTTACAGCTTCTATGTCAGCGGAGCATGTAGAAAGTGATTTCTTAAAATATCCATTAAACGAACGGTTTTCTAAAATTGACGAGGCAATGAATCGTATTACAAGGAATAATAAACTAACTAATGTAGAGATTGTTCGCAGTATATGGATGTTAGAATCTAATACTTCTCGTATTGTTTTAGACTTACATTATGATGATCTAAGTGAACCAATACGTGTTAGTTTAATCGTTAAGTTTTTTGAGGAATATCCATTTAATGTGAGTGAAGGGGATACAGTAAAAATACCTTATGTTCACTCTTCTGTATGGGACTTAATTAAAATGATTGAAGGGGAGTGAAACTATGAATATAGATTTTAGTGAACCCTTATTAGTTGGAGTGAGATATATTCAACTAATTTTTATATTTGTCTTTGGTGTATTATTCTTATTTGGTATTTTTATGTTTATTTACTCATTTAAAAATCCGTTAAAAAGGCGACTTGCTTATGTACTAACAGTATTTATGCCAATGGGATTATTAGGAGTTATTCATGGCCCAGTGATTATACTCTTTTATGTGTTCAATCAGCCAGCTATTCCTGATGCTTCATTAGGATTATATATGTTTGAACCTACCTTTGAATCAGTAGGGGCTAAAGTATATGAAACCCTTACTCGAATAGCAAAGCCTTTACTTGTAACGGTGATCATTATTGGTTTAGCTGTTTTACATCATGCAAGTCGTATTCCAGGTAGAAAACGAATAGGCTACGGTATCTTTGTGGGTGTGCCTGTATTATGGATATTAATGGAGAGTGGACCTTGGATAATTAATCTTTTAATTTCATAAAAAATAGTAATTGTCAATTTCGAAATAATATTGTTAGTTTAAGGTTATTTATGTTGAATTATCCATGTGATTTAGTATAATTACAGTAGAAACTAATAAAATACTTATTGAAAATCGGGAGAACCGACATTTTGCCATAGGGCGAAGTGTCGGTTCTTTTTTTCATTTAAGTAACTAGGGGAGGATAAAATGGCAGAACAAAAAGGAAAGCGAAAGTCGTATATTCAGTCGGACAAAGCGAAGAAAATGTTAATTGCAAGTTTAGTGGTAGGAAGTGCTGTTGTTGGTATTTCCACACAAGGAAATTTAGATAGTGCAGAAGCTGCTACGACTTACTATTGGAATGAATACACCTACTCAGGAGGAAATTTAATTTTACATTACACCACACCTGATTATAGTGATGCTAAGGAGATGGAAAGACAATTAGGAGAAATTTATGGATTGTCGCGTGTGGAGTGGATGATACATTATGATAATCCTACAACTAGTGATATAACAGGATATTCTCTATACGTTAGATATAACGGTGGTCCAGGGGGGTTTATAAGACAAGTTAGTAGTACTAACTCTAATGCTTACCCTAATAATGGGGAACAGGGTGGTTATTATTACTCGTATTCACATTCAGTGATACCAAATAGAGCACCGACAACACCAACGCTCACTGTTCCGTCTACTCAATTTGAACATGGCGATACACACATTATAGGATGGAATGCTACAGATCCTAATGGAGACACAATAACTTATACTTTACAAGCATCTTATAATGATGGTGCTTGGATAAATCTTTATAAGGGAACAGCTCGTACTTTCGAATATACGGTTCCTAATGATAAAGGAGATAGTGTAAAATTTAAAGTAATTGCAAGTGATGGTAGTTTATCGTCTACGAGCGCGGAATCTGCTACGAAATCAATTCGTGAGGTTAAATATTTTTGGAATAAATTTAATAATGTGGTTACTCAACAACCTAAATGGGAAGAACATGATCCGGGTGCTTTTCATCCAATAGGTTATGAGGCATCTAAATCTTTGGATTCAAACATGGGGTTAGTTAATCCTGAAATACTAGATTATTCAAATATATATAATTATGTAAATCAAATTTTTTATATTAAGACTTCTCAAGGTGACTTATATAAGGGGTATTTAACGAGAGTTATAACGAAACCAGAAGATTATAATTATAGTGGGTGGACTTCGAAGTATTTAGGTAAGGAAAATATTAATTTAAAAGGAGCTTTATATCAAGCTAATTTGGAAGCGGGGTTAAATGCATATCAGCATGGTATTCGTAATTCAGATGGTTATTGGTACGAAAGAGGTCAACGTGTATTATCCGATGATGTTACACCACCAATCATAGAACTTACTGAACAAACAACACCAGCCCCAACTTCTAAAGTAACGGTTCGAACATATGATTTAGGAACTGTTCAAACCATGAAATGGGCGCAAGGAGAACGAGATGTTGCGTACTTTACTTCCAATGGTACGGTTATTGGTACAGGGCAATCAACAGAATCTAGTTTTACTGTTAATGCAAATGGCATGTATACAGTTTATGCGGTAGATAATAAAGGCAATGCAGCTGTTCAAACCATTAATATTACTAAAGTCAATAGTCCACCATCTATTAAAGTAACGATTTCTGCTCAAACTGTAGCGGGTAAAGGAAAGTCAATGACAGTGAATTTAGCTGATTATTTCCAAGATATAGATGGAGATGTCTTAACTTATACATCAGTGTCGAATAATACGGGAAGTGTTACAGCGAATGTAAGCGGTAGTACTTTAACTTTAACTGGTGCAAGTAAAGGTTCAGCAAGTGTCACTGTAACAGCATCAGATCCAAATGGTGCAACAGTATCACAAACATTTACGGTAACTGTAGCAAATACCGCTCCAATTGTTAACAAAGTACAATCAGTAGATACATTTAACGTGGTAGATGGTACAACAAACTTCAAAATTAAAGGTGGAGTTAGTGATGTAGATGGGGACCCATTATCCGTTACAGCTACTTTTAATGGGAAAACGGTAAAAGGAAATGTTACGAATGGCTCTTACGAGATAGAACTTTTAGGTAGCGTGTATTCAAAAGGTTTCTATACAAGTCCAATTAATGTAGTTGCGAATGATGGGTATGCGGATAGTGAAACGGTCACATTAAATAATCATGTAATTATTCGGGTGGATTATGCGTCTGATTATATGAACGATTTAAACGGGCATACAACGAATGCGAACAGTTACACATCAGCACAACACCAAGCCTTTTATAATGTTTATGAAGCCATACCTGTCTACGAAGCACAACGTTCGCCAGCGGCGTTACAAGATGTCACAACAAAATTAAATGAACTCAAAACGTTAACGACTGCTCAAAGCGACACATTAGCGAAATGGCAAGAACGCATTGACGTTGTAACAGCTACCTTAGCGGTAGAAAAAGCAGAATCTACATTAGTTAAAGCTGATTTTGAACAAGCGACAAACTTAGTAGAAGCCCTTATCGAGCCAACAAATAAAAATGGATTAACACCACGATTAGAAGAATTAGTACGTTATCATACGGCAGATGAAGCTATTACGATTATGGCTACTGAAATTGCAGCTGCTCGTTCCGAGTCTCGCGCGATTAATCCATCGTTAGTCAATTGGACGAATATCAA
The DNA here is from genome assembly GCA_002360295.1 of Planococcaceae bacterium UBA3370. Taxonomy (GTDB): domain Bacteria; phylum Bacillota; class Bacilli; order Bacillales_A; family Planococcaceae; genus Metasolibacillus. The sequence continues at coordinate 1,662 of DEQI01000117.1, read as the reverse complement.
TGCAGGCCAAGCACTTGTGAATGTTGTGACAAATACTACAAATAAAGCGGCTCTCAATGCTCGTTTAAAACAAGTCATTAAAGACTTCATGGGCGTAAAAGGAGACGTAACAATTAAAGACCTAGGTGAATTAGGTGCATCGGATGTGAAAGAAGAATTAGAAGGGTTCTATGATGAATTCGGAGACATCTTCCAACCATTAGATGAAAACGCCCAACACTTAGTGAACTTTGTCAATGCACTACAAGAAGCAATGGCGCACTTAACACCAACGAAAGTAAATGCTTTCCATTCAGTAGTAGACGGATTGCCATCGGCAATTCAATCGAAGTTAACACCTGTGGTCTCAGCCATTGACGAACTTTTAGTGTATCGTCAAACGTTCCTTACATCGAGTGTTACTGAAAGTGCCCTCTATGCGAAGGTGAACGCAGTCAATTTAGATTTAACGAATGCGTATATGGTGGAAATGGTACAAGCCATGAAAGAAGTTATCGAGTACAACGAAGTGGACTTTGACCAACAACCAAGTGAAACCGAAAAAGCAGAAGGGCAAAAGGAACTGGAGGATCTGTGGACTGGCCAATTAAAAACCGATTTACAAGATTATCTGAATAATGGTATTCCGGATATTGTGGTATCGGGTGACGTTTATAGCTACATTACGGATGGAACATTGACGATTGAAGGAACGATTGTCGATGATAATCCAACTCATACGGTAAAAGTGACTGTGAATGGTACGGAAAAAGAAGTTGCAACTACAAACGGTCAATTCTCGTTGAGCTTTACAAATGTGACACCAGGATTAAATACGGATGCGATAAAAATTGTGGTGAATGATAGCTTAACGAATAAGCGCATTACGGTTCAAAACAAACCCGTTGTTATGGTATCGGATGTTGCATTCTTTACGCAATTTGTGCAAGCACTAGAAGTAGATAAAGCATTATCGTTTGATCAAATGCCACCGGCACTTATTACAGACCTATACACACTTTTCAACAAAGTCATAGGGATAACGGTAGATACTGGAGACCGTACAATTCGAGATGTGGTAAAAGAAGCCGAAACATTAAGTGGTCAGTCCGAAGGACAATTAGAAATGTTGGTGAAAAATTACATTAACGATATGCGTTTAGTGTGGTTATTCAATAACTATTTAATAGCTAATATGGAAGATTTCGAATGGGTGGGTGTGACGGGCGTTACGCTTTCAAACATTGAAGCTCTACGTACATTAATAACGGAATATATTGCTTCATTTAATGGGGGAGTTGTACCAACACCAACGGTTGCAGATTATCAATCATGGCTAGAACTATTGTATACATTCGAACAAATTCGAGAGAAAATCGACGTAACAAAAACAGTAACGGATACGGTAACATTAATCAATGCCATTATAGAATTGGAAACAATGGTGAATGAATTACCGGATTGGACGACTCAAAAACCGCTGTTCCAAACGGAACTAGCAGAATTGATCCAATTAAAAGAGGCAGTTGAAGCGGTTGTCGTTGCTGAAACGACTTTTACACAAAATGATGTAGATGTGGCAATCGGCTTAGTAGAGGCACTTGAAGCAGGTGAGGCAAAAACAACGTTAACAGACCGTTTAGCCTTTGTACAAGCCGTTATTGATGCTACTTTACTGGTTGA
>DEQI01000300.1 GCA_002360295.1 Planococcaceae bacterium UBA3370 | reverse complement strand
GATATATTTTTAAATCTTGAGAGTGTACGATATGCCCAAGCGCTTGTAGATTTAAAGGTATCTCGTGAATTTTCTTCTTATGTGTCAAAAGAGTCTATACAATTTGATGAACAACGTTTGCGCCAGCTATTAGCAACACCCGCTGATATGCTGACAGAACCTAAAGAAGTTGAAGAAACGGAATGGATCCAAAGTTATAGTAAGAAAGTAAATGAATTAAAAGTAGCTTATAATGAAGCATTGAAAATTGATTCAAGTATTGTCCAAGCAGCAAAACGCCAAAATATTTATTTAGATGCTAATGTACAAAAGTTTATTTATAATTATGAACCAATTAAAGAGCAGTTACTTAGTAGGGTATCTCCCAAAGCATTAGGTTTTTTTGAATTACTAAAAATTGAATCACTTATGTATGGGGGAGAATTAGCAGATAGTCCAGAAAATATCGTGCACTCCATGCTTTTACTAGAACAAACATTAAAATCGACTGCCTATGAACAAATGAGTGATTATAACTTGATAAAAAACTATTATGAGTTGATAATGATGAAACTGTTTATTGGAAGTGATGGTTATGTTGTTAAGAATATTGATGGTACTTATAATGAACGTTTTATAAAAATAATGAATCAATTAATAGCAACTGAAAGTGTTACGGCGGATCTTGCAACGGCTATTTTAAACGAAATAGAAACAACGGGACAATCACCTACACTTGATCAACTAAGTTATAACGATTTTTGGAATTCTTTATTATTACAAAAATATCCACTATAAACGAATCAATCCTACAATATGAGCTTCTTTACATGAAGCGACTAGGGTGTTTCTTTGTTCCCTATGTAGCGATATGTTATAATTTAACATGACATTTTCGTATATAAGACATAGAAGGTAGGAACAAAGATGCTAAATCAATATAAAGTAGGTGACGTGCTAACTGGAAAAGTAACTGGAATTCAACCTTACGGGGCGTTCGTAGCACTTGATGAATTGACGCAAGGACTAGTGCATATATCAGAAATTACGTATGGGTTCGTAAAGGATGTTAGCGAGTTTTTAAAAGTTGGCGATGAAATTACTGTAAAGGTTCTTGAAATTGAGCCAGAATCAAAAAAAATTAGCTTATCGATTCGTGCACTTCAAGAGGAACCACCATTTAAAAGAAGAGAAATGCCGCGTAGATCACTGCAAGATAGAGTAGATGAAAATGATGCAGCGGGCTTCCAACCATTAAGAGACAAATTGCAAGATTGGATTGATCAATCAGGTCAAAAATAAGACGACAGGCGGGATTATCATAGTCTCTCGCCTGTCGTTTTTGTTTATAGTGTTAACTAATTACATTATTCATTTTTCCATTTACGTAAACGGTATTGTAAATTTTGTCTACTCATACCGAGTGCGGCTGCTGTTTTCGTTACATTTCCATCATACATTTTCAACACATTCGTTACATAATACATTTCAGCTTCGCGTAAATAGTCATCGAGTGGTAGCAGTTCATTATTTGGTAAATAGCTTGCCGGAGTATCTGTTTGTTGTACTTTGAAGCGAAAATGTAGTGGGAGCATTTCAAATGTTACTACCTCCTCGTTCGTAATCATGGAAGCGATTTCGTCTAATAATAATTCAAGCTCTTTTAAATTACCTGGCCAGTCATAAGACATAAAAATATTCAGTACTTCTGGCGATAATCCTTGTATTGCTGAACCGAACCGAGCACGGTAACGAGAAAAATAGTCCGCTACAAACGGCTCAATGTCTTCTTTCCGCTCACAAAGGGCTGGAATTTTTATCGTTAAACTAGCGAAAAAATAATAAAGCTCTTTTAGTAACTGACCGTTACTAATTAAATCAATCGGATCACTTCCGATACTGCCGATAATGATATGCTTTGTAAAAGATAGCTCTTTTACTAACAGGAGTAATTCTTCTTGCATCTCAATCGTTAATAGTTCAATACGCTCAAAGAAAAAAGTAAAGCGCTTATCTGATTGTAAATGAGCACGAACTTTTTCTACAATAGACTCATTTCTACGGCTAAATAAAGTGATAAAATCATCATTTTTAGGTTGCAAAGCGTGGTGGATTCCTTCTGCAATTAAATCTTTACCTGTTCCTGAATCTCCAATTAATAAAACAGGAATTCGCGCATGAGCTGCTTTTTTTGCATTTGCAATGACTTGCTGCATTTCATTTGACACAGCTGTGATGACATTAAATGTTAGCGGCTCTCCATATCTTCTGAGCGGTTGATAAATTAGTTTTTCTAAAGATGTAATATCACGCGCAAATTCAATTGCACCAATACATTTTTCGTCTTCGAAAATAGGGAATGTATCATTAATCGTCGTGATTTCATGACCGTTTTTATTCCAATAGGTTTGTTTTACATTAACTTCCTTACGCCCCGTTTGCAGTACACGAAGAAGTGTACTATCTTTCCTGAAAGCAAAAAGCTCGACAAGCGACTGATTTGTCATTTCATCAAAAGCATATCCTTCTATTTCTTTCATTTTGGCATTATATAATAAAGTTTTTCCTTCCGTATCAATAGCGTGAATACCAACTGATATATGCTCCACCGCATGTGCATAAAAAGGTAAGAGTTGCATTTGTTGTTCCATTT
>DEQI01000378.1:5549-6986 GCA_002360295.1 Planococcaceae bacterium UBA3370 | reverse complement strand
TGAAGAGTATGCGCCTTTGCTCACATTATTAGCGGATAAATATTATAAAAAACTAACGGATGCGACAGCAAGTATTGCTGCTGCTTCTACAATTATTGATAAGATTAATCAGTTAAAAACGACAAAGGGTGCTGAAGCCGGTAACTTAATTGAGCAAATTAATGCAGAGTACAAAAAAGTGAAAGATAAAGCACTCGTAACAAATTACAATGATTTTAAAACGATTGAGAAGCACTATAATGCGGCGAAAAAGGTAGAGGCATTAATCGCAAAGATTCCTGCTCCGACAAAGGCTAATGCAAAGGACTATGCGAGCAAAGTAATCGCGGCCGATAATGCCTACAAAAAACTAACAGAGCTCGAAAATATTTATGTAACAAACTATACGGATGTTTCGTCTGTATTAGCACCAGCAAAAGTAATGGCGTCGATTGCTAATCTAAAAGTGACGAGCAAAAATTATTTAGCAGAGTTAGAGGCAGCACAAGCAGCTTATGATGCGCTATCTGAAATAGATCAAGCGAAAGTTTTGAATGCTGAATTATTACAAGAAGGGGCGACAACAGAAGCTTCTGTTCAGGCTGTCATGGATTTAATTAAAGAAGCGATTCCAACCGCTTCAGATTACATGGACAAGCTAGTAGCAGCACGCCATGCTTATAATTCATTAAGCAAAGTGGAGCAAAAGCTTGTGACGAATATTAAAGATTTAACGGATCGCGAAAAAGCGTTAAAGCCGGTGTTAAGTTTAATCGAAGAAATTACGAAGCTTGATCCAGCGAATGCCAAAACGTTTTTAAGCAAGTATAATTCGGCTATGAAGGCGTATGAAAAATTAAGCTTTGCAGATCGCAAGCTATTAACGAATGAGCAACGTTTAATTACAGAATTAGCGCCCATTTATAATGTGATGAATCAAATTGCGGTCATTAAACAATCGAGCAAAACATTCGTTGAGGATGTGGCGAAAGCGCGAGCAGCCTATAATGCATTAACAGCAGCGCAAAAAGCACAAATTTCAAATTATTCGACATTAACGGATCATGAACTCAATGTGCAAGGCGGGGCTGTTGTTGATAGTTTAATACGCGCCATTAAATCAAGTGAGCCAAAAGATTATATTGCCAATGTGAAAGCAGCACGTACGGCTTATAATGCGTTAAGCTCGGCCAATAAAAAGGCGGTTACTTTGCTTGCTGAATTAACGGCAGAAGAAAAATATATTAAACCGGTGGAAGCAGTCATTAATTTAATTGCTGGTTTATCCAATCCACGTAATAATTTATCGAAGCAAGTGGCAAGCATTGAAAAGGCCATGCTCAAGTTAAATGATGAGCAGAAAAAGCTGATTACAAATATGAATGATTACACAGATATAAAAAATATTGTGTACGTTTATGATTTAATTGAAAAATTAAAGCCGTCTGACAAATATTA
>DEQI01000378.1:1907-5485 GCA_002360295.1 Planococcaceae bacterium UBA3370 | reverse complement strand
AAGCAACGTGTAACGAATTATTACAAGCTGCAGGAAGCCACAACGAATATTGAGGGCATCCAAGTGGTCATCAATATTATTGCAGGACTTTCTTCTAGTTCGAGCACTTATTTTGCCGATATTGAGAAAGCATTAGAGCAGTATAAAGCACTACCATCTGCCTTGAAAAAACAAGTAGTGAACTATGATGCATTAAAGCTTGCTGAGAAAAATATGAAGGCTGCCCAAAAAGTCATGAAGCAGATAGAGCAAATTGATCCAGAGGTGCGTAGCTTTGAATCGAAAGTAAAAGCAGCTCGTAAAGCCTATGATAAATTATTGCCAGAGCAAAAATCTTTAGTATCAAATTATATCTTTTTAACCCAATATGAATTAGAGCTTGGATTATAAATGCTAGAAATTGCGATTTTCCTTGTATTTTAGCTTTAATTTGTTACTATTAATTAAACCAGTTTGCCTTTCACTTGCAAAAAGTGAAAGGCTTATTTTTCTGTAAAGAGCTTTGGGGGTGCGGAAATGATGAAAAAAATACTTGTTGCAGGAGCACTTACTTACTGTTTGATGCAAAATTCTGTGTACGCAGAGCAAGCTACTACACATTATTTCACAGATGTAAAAAAAGATTTTTGGGCAGCCAATGATATTTATACGCTCGTTAATGCAGGGCAAATGAATAGTTATGATGACGGATCATTTAGACCGAATAGCATTACCACTAGGGGAGAGGCAGCTGCGGTTATTGCCCGTACGATGGGGATTTCACTAGAATCAGACTTTACATTGCAAGCGGTCGATGTACCAACCACTCATCCTTACTATAAAGAAATACGGAAATTAGCCGAGTTGGGGATTGTTCAAAATAATGAATGGTTTCAACCAGATGAGCCTTTAAAACGTGCGCATATTGCCAAAATGATTGCCCTTGCGTACCAAATAGCGATAGATAATAAAAACAAAGCAAATTTCAAAGATTTACCGAAAAATTATTGGGCAAAGCAATACATCGAATCGTTAGCGGATGTAGGTATAGTGACAGGGAAAACAAAGACAACATTTGAGCCGAATAGTTACGTTACAAGAGCGCAAGTTGCTGCGCTGACAGTGAGAAGTATGCAATTTGTGGAGAAGGAAAAGAATCTTGAAGTAGCTTATGATTATTTAGCGAAAGATTATATTTCTACGGTGAATGACCGAAAAAACTGGTCAAAAAAATGTATTGAGGCGGTTAACAAATTGCGAGAGGAAAATGGGTTAAAGCCTTTATTATATGATGCGGAATTAGAGCAATTATCGGTGATCAAAGCGCAGGATATGATACAGCGCAGCTATTTTGACCATTACTCTCCTTATTATGGCAACCCGTGGGATATGGCAACTCTCTTTGATTATGACTATACAAGCTTTGGAGAAAACATTGCCCGTAATTTTAATTCCGTAGAAACGGTTGTCGATGCTTGGATGGCTTCTCCAAAACATCGCGATAATATTTTAAAAACAAGCTACACACATATTGGGATCGGTGTGAAGCAAGCTAGTAATGGTAATTTTTACTGGGTCCAACTATTTTCTAGTAAATAGATTCCAAATAACGGAATATTATATTACAAAAATATTACGTACGATTATTAAATTCGATATAGAAGCTCGTTAAACCCTTGGTATGATTGAGTTTCTCAATGAAATCTTTTATTTCATTTATTTTTGAATCTGTTACAGAAGTGAAAAGTTACTAAACTTCTTTCTATGTTACTCTTTTATTAGGCCAAAGAGCCAAGGGTTTTTGGAAGGAGTAGTAATTTACTGTGAAAAAGAGATTTCTATTACCGATTTTTGCAACATTTATGATTTTTGCAGGAACGCATTCAGATACAGCAGAAGCAGCATCAACAACAGAATTAACATCAACAGCTTATAAATATATTGGTATACCATATGTATATGGTGGAACAACAACAAGTGGTCTTGATTGTTCAGGCTATACACGTTTAGTATTTTCAGATTTAGGCATTCAATTACCACGTACATCTTCTTCACAATATGCACAAGGTACTGCCGTTGCAAAAAGCAATTTGCAAGTGGGCGATCTAGTGTTTTTCAACACATCAGGTGCAGGGGTATCTCATGTAGGTATTTACATAGGTGATAACAAATTTATCCATTCTCAAACGGGTAAAGGTGTAAGTGTAACAAGCTTAAGTGACCCATATTACTGGGGAAAACGTTATATTGGAGCAAAACGTGTTTCCACTTTTTCAGATAGTAATAAAGTGATTGCTTCAACAAATAATTCAGAAGTAAAAGATGCAGCGATTGACTTTTCTATCTATGCATCACGTGGTGAAGTAGCGCTTCAGTTAGCAGAAGCAATGGGATTAGATACTTCGGATACTAATTCTCCATTTGCAGACGTTAAACCGACGTCTAAATATGCAGGCGCAGTAACTGCACTATATAAAGAAGGTGTATTTACTGGTGATGAACATGGAAAATTCAATCCAAGTTCACCATTAACACGTGCACAAATGGCAAAGGTTTTAGTTGTTGCCTTTGATTTAAAACAAGTTGGCAATGCACCAACATTTACTGATGTACCTTCATCTCATTGGTCATATGAATACGTGTCAATTCTAGCTTCTACAGGCATTACAGTTGGTAAAGGCGACGGCACATTTGGCTTAAGTGAAAATGTAACATTAAAACATTTAGCAGCATTTATTGACCGTGCAACTCGATAAACATAATTTAGAGTAACTTTTTGTAAACTTGTGTATTGGGCTACAGTAAGTTTACACTTGCAGGAAAAGTTCTTTAATATATATGTGTTCATTCAACTGTCTTAGGCAGAATGAAGACACGCTAATACGTATTGATATTTAAGGAGAGGGTAGCAAGCAGGCACCTCTCCTTTTTTTTGCTTATTATCGAAAATTGAGAATTTCATTATGAATAAAGGGTGTTTGCATATGGAAGTGAAGCCGGCATGTTTCCTGGGTGATAGCGTCTTAGAGAAGAACGAGCGCTACCATATACTTCATTATAAGAACGGTATTCAGTAAAAAAAATAGCTTTATATTACAAAATGCCTGCTTTATATACATAGTTTGCGCTCATCTACCTATTGTAGAATTCGCGATAAGAAGAATATTGGTGGATATTTGTTAAATAAAGTAGAAAAGTCTTATTTTTATCGAGAAATATTTTGGTAGAATGATAGTTGCATAATTTGAAGGGAGGAAATAGACATTGTATTTCAAAAAAGTCACTCTGTTGTTAGTAGTTTTCATCATGTCAATGTTCAGTATACATAATGTGTATGCGAGTCAGCATTTTGCTGATGTCCCTTCTTCGCACAGTGCGTATGAAGAGATCAATTATTTAGTGGATTTAGGAGTAATTAAAGGCTATACGGAAAACGGTCAAACGATTTTTAAGCCAAATGCGTCTGTTACTAGAGGACAAGCTGCGAAAATGGTCATTGAATCGACAAATAATGAACCGCTGATCGTTTCAAAATCATCATTTTCTGATGTACAAGTAGGTACTGAATTGTCGGGTTATGTAGAACGAGCAGTAGAATT
>DEQI01000378.1:0-1856 GCA_002360295.1 Planococcaceae bacterium UBA3370 | reverse complement strand
TCCCACTAACACGTTATGAAATGAGTAAAATTTTATCGAAAGCATTTAAATTAAATGCAGATGAGTATAGTAAATTAGCTTTACCGTTTACTGATGTAAAACCAAGTGATCCATACTATAAATATATTGCAGCTATTTACTATAATGGAATAACAAAAGGGGATACAACGGGTACGAAGTATAATGCGAGTGAAGCCGTAAAACGATCACAATTCGCTTCCTTTATTGCCCGGGCAAGCAATGAAAAATATCGTTTAGATTTACCTGTACAAGGAGTAACTATACCTGATACAAGTGATGCGATTGGACAAGTAAGTGCAACGACTAACAATTTAAACGTTCGCTCAACAGCCGATTCTTCAAGCAGCTCCAACATTTTAGGGAAGATTCATACAGGCGATCAACTCCCTTTATATGAGATTCAGTCGAATGGTTGGCTAAAAGTATCCTATGAAGGTCGCTATGCTTATGTATATCGCGATTATGTAAAATATGTTGATGACAATGGAAATGCGCTAGGTGCTGTTCAAAAGAAAGTGAAAGCAAGAGTGGCCATTACTATATATAAAACGCGTGATATGAACGGCAAAGTTCTTGGCTCATTAGCTGCAAATACGACAATGAATGTTTATAAAACAATTGGAAATTGGTATTTAACAGACATGAACGGTTTACCGGGGTATATTCGTATTTCTCAAACGACTGAAATAGCAGAAGAACAACCAACTCCACCAGTTGAGGAAAAACCAGATGAGCCACAGGTAAATACGAACACGATCGGTATTGCTACAGTAAATGGATTACATATTCGCGCAAAAGCGTCTGGTACATCTAATTCTTTAGGGAAAATAGACCGAGGAACTTCAGTGGAAGTACATTCTATTTCAGGGAATTGGGCAAAAATTACGTATAAAGGTATCAATGGATATATTCATAAAACCTATTTGCGTTTAAAAAATCAAACGGGTTCAGCAGTGAAAGGACGCATTATTATTGTGGATCCAGGTCATGGTGGTAAAGATCCTGGTGCTTCAAGTAGTGGTGCAATAGAAAAGCAGATTACGCTGAAAGTAGCCACTCGTGTGAAAGAGAAACTTGAAAAACAGGGCGCTATTGTCAAAATGACACGTACAGGCGATACGTATCCGACATTAACAGAACGTGTAAGCTTTGCACAAAATAATTACGGTGAAATGTTTGTCAGTGTCCATATCAATTCTGCAGGAGCATCTGCAAAAGGTACAGAGACATATTACAGTGTATCCAATAACGAGAATGAAAAAGAAGACCTTGCATTAGCTACTGCAATTAATAATCAAATTGTAAAAAATGCGAATATGACGAATCGAGGTGTTAAACGCGCTGATTACGTCGTGATAAAAGGGCTTGTCATGCCAGCTGTTTTAGTAGAATTAGGCTTTGTAACAAATGAAGAAGATCGTAACAAACTAACAAGTGATAAATACGTTGATATTTTCGCTCAATCGATTTATAACGGGATTGTAGAGTACTATAGCAAGTAATGAAAAACCAATTTCCCTACATTTTTAGTAGGGGAATTGGTTTTTTTATTTAGGGAATTTTGTCACAACCATAGTCTTTGGATTGTGGTATTTCAATCTAACAACTTGTTCGACGGGGGATGCGAACAACGTTGTGTTATATACCTCTAAACAATATCCTCCATTAATAATAATTAATGAAATTTATTTACTTTTGTCATGTAAATATTTACTTTTATGATGTACAATAAAGTTACAAAAAAGTTGAAAATGTGCAATTAGATTGCTTTATTTTGCAAAATCCTGCTTTATATATACATAGTTTGAGCTTATCTACCAAGCAGACATATAAAA
>DEQI01000107.1 GCA_002360295.1 Planococcaceae bacterium UBA3370 | reverse complement strand
ATGTGGTTTATAAACTAATTTTTGACAAATTAAATAAAGTTTAACATTACCCTCCTTTGGATATGAGTATCTAAAGGAGGGATTTTTTTATGTCCAAAAGAATAAGAAAAAATTAGTTGTACTTGTAGAATACGTGTTGATACAGGGAATCTTGTTAACTCAGTTGTAACGATGATTTCCCCTCTAGACATTCAACACCTGCGTTCCTCATCTTAGATAGATTTTTATCGTTATTTTTTATAATGATACAGTTATACGATTTGCAATATATTCTGTTTTGTCAATACAGCGATTTAACACAACAATCATTTCAACTTGATTTTCATATAATGTTGAGGATTTTGAAATAGATTCTCTGCATTTTACAATGTACTTTTCTTTATTATGAGCAGGTATTACAATTGAAATTTTTATCTTCTTTATCTTATAGGTCAATATTTAAAAAAGGTTAGAAGTTTTTATAGGTAGCGAACATTATGAATGAATAGTAGTCGATGTAAGGTAGAGAATTATAAACAACGGGGCATGGTTGTGGAGAACATCAACTTCAAATAAAGCTATTTTCTATAATCATTTAAAATACAGATTTTTCATTGGATAATTATGTTAAAATTAAAAAGGGATGCGAAGAAATCTACTTAAACATACGATTAAAAAAGTGGGTGATTTTTTATGGAATTTATTATAGACAATGAATGTTTTCACAAAGCAATTACTGATGTAAATAAAGCGGTTTCTTTCAAAACGCCTTTTCCTATTTTGACATGTATTAAGATAACGGCTTTTGAAAATTATTTAATTCTTGTTGGAAGTAATTCTGACATTGTTATTGAAAAAGTTATTCCTTTAACGGCTGATAATGGTGTAAGAGTATTGGACGTTTATAGTACAGGTAGCGTGGTTATTTCAGCAAAATATTTAAGCGAAATCGTTAAGAAATTACCAGGTAAAATACATTTAAAAGTGAATGAAAAACGATTAGTTACTATTCAGTCCGATGAAATTGTAACGAATCTGCATGGATTTAATGCAGAGGAGTACCCTAGTATTCCTCAAATTAATGAAGTTAAATATATTGAAATCGCTAGTGTAGATTTAATTGAAATGATTAAACAAACGGTATTTGCAGTTTCTAAGAGTGAGGCTAGACCCGTCTTGACAGGAGTCAATATGTCCTTTAAAGATAACCAACTTACTTGTGTTGCAACAAATTCTCAACGCTTGGCGTTAAGAGAGCTTGCAATAGAGTCAAATGGAAATGGTTCATTCACTGTTCCAGGTACAAGCTTAAACGAACTTATTAAGTTAATGAGTAATGAACCTGGTGCAATACATATTTTTGTAATAAACGGTTATATGGTTTTTAAATCCAAATCTATCTCACTTTATGCAAGGGTAATTGAAGGTAACTATCCAAACATTTCAGATTTAATACCAAATAACTCGAGAACGATCATTACGCTCAACACCAATCAACTATTAAAGGGGATTGATAGAGCTTGTCTTTTTGCAAATGAATGGAAAAATAACAATGTATTTTTAGAAATAAAAGATTGTTCAAAAATAAGAATTTCCTCAAACTCATCAGAAATAGGGAAAATAGAAGAAACTCAAACTATAAAGGCATTTAACGGTGATACTGATTTAAGCATTTCACTTGATGGAAGTTTTTTAATGGACGCCTTAAAAGTAATAAAAGAAGAAGAGATAAGAATAAGTTTTGGTGGACCAATGAGACCTATCTTAATTGAGCCTATTGACAATTCTTCTTATCTTCACCTTATTTCACCTGTACGTTCCTATTAAATAGACTAGTTTTTTGTTGAAATAACGGAATGTTATTTAATGATTATAGACAGGCATTGGCAGCTCTTATTGAACTAATGGAGTATGTAACTTTAAATGACTATTGGAAAGTGTATTAAAGTTACTGGTCCATTTAATTAACTTATATGAGATGAAATTTTGGGGGAAACGTAGTGGAGAATAACAATGCCTTTTTAAATAATGTAAATACTTTACTACAAATGCATTCAACTGGACTTTTAGGTGGAGAACGAATGCCTGAAGATGTGTTGATTAATGTAGTAAAAGATAATGAACTCATGGATGTATTAACACTTGCAATGTCTTTAAACTATCAGAGAAATTCTTATTCGCTGTGGGAATCTGTCGTTAAAGCGTATCAAGACCCACAAACAACATGGATATTTAATCCGATTCATGTTGTAAACAAAAGTATAGATGAACTTCGTGAAGCATTGCTATTACACCGTGTCGGACTACAACCGAATCGCCATCCTGAAATTTGGCAACGAGTTGCTAAAGGGATAGTAGAATCATCTGAACAAGGAAATGTGCAAGGATTAATTGAGTCTGTACAATTCGACATTTCTACTTTAAAGGAGATCATGCAAGTAACAAGAAAGTCAGATTTCCCATACCTTTCTGGTCCTAAAATATTTAATTATTGGCTATATGTTTTGGAAAGCTATACAAAAGTTATATGGAAGTCGCGGGAGTTAATCAACATTGCTCCAGATACGCATATTATAAAAGCTACTGTAAAATTGGGATTATGTTCAGAAAATGTACTTCTTGGTGGAGTAAATGATCGATTGATTGTTGCCTCTGCATGGGAAAAAGCGCTTGTAGGAAGTGGATTAGCACCAATCGATGTACATACTCCGTTATGGCTATGGAGTCGAGCTGGATTTCCATCACTTCATATGTCATAAAAAAGTTTGATTGACAATCAATCATAAATTCAAATGCAGAATTTTTTCTTGTTCCAGAGGAGATTTTGAAGGAATAGGAATACACTAAAACTAAAGTGTCTGGTAGTTGAAGAGTGTTTGCCTCGTTTATAATGTTAACTCTATAAAAAGAAATGTGCAGGATTGTGGAATAAGAATCTAGAGGTGAAGTATGTATATATCTGAATTAGATGTTGAAAAACTTACAGATAATCAAATGTCAAAGCTGTTATTTTCAGGCATTGAAGATGACGGTGAAAAAGGGGATTGTATCTTTGTTGTAGGTAGCAGTATGGCTATTCAGTACCGGTTACCAAAAGCAATCGAACTATATAATCAAGGGCGAGCTGGTAAAATTTTGTTTTCTGGTGGTGTAAAGTGGAATGGAAGTGAATATCCTGAAGCAGTCGAATTGAAAAACCAAGCAATCGCATTGGGAGTGCCTGAAAAAGACATTTTAACTGAAGACATATCCTTACATACGCTAGAAAATGTTCTTGCTTCTCTTTTAGTTCTGAATAGGGAATTTCGCTTAAATAATATTGAAAGACTTTTAGTAGTGACAACCTCTTACCATATGAAAAGATTGCATTTGACATTAAAAACATATATGCCTAATTGGATTAAATTTACCTTATGTCCTGCTGAAGATAACACTACTAGAAAGGACAACTGGTTTCTAAATGAATTCGGTAGAAAAAGAGTTCAGAATGAATCTGCAAAAGTTATCGATTATGTTAAACAAGGTGCTTTATGTGA
>DEQI01000111.1:9003-10867 GCA_002360295.1 Planococcaceae bacterium UBA3370 | reverse complement strand
CACCAATTTAGTGGCGGACAGCGACAGCGCATCGGTATTGCTCGCGCCCTAATGACAAATCCGAAATTAATCATTGCGGATGAGCCCGTATCAGCACTCGATGTATCCATACAAGCACAGGTTTTAAATTTAATGCAAAAGCTACAGGAGGATCTAAAATTAACATATATTTTTATCGCACATGACTTAGGGGTAGTGAGACATATTAGTAATCGCGTCGGAGTAATGTATTTAGGACACATAGTGGAATTAGCAGAAAGTGAAATGTTATATAACGAACCGCTACATCCTTATTCACAGGCGTTGCTCTCTGCAGTACCCATTCCCGATCCGCAGTATGAGCGGGAGCAAATCCTTTTAAAAGGGGAAATTCCAAGCCCTTCTAATCCTCCATTCGGCTGTTCGTTTCATACTCGTTGTGGATTTGCGATGGATATATGTAAACAACAAGCACCACTATTAGAAAATGTAAAGAAGGGACATTCTGTTGCATGTCACTTATACAGTAACCTGCAACAATAATGTATAAAAATAAGTATAGAGAGGGGTTTCATTTGAAAAATAAGTTTTGGTTACTCACTATTTTGTCCTTGTTCATGCTTGTGTTAGTAGCTTGTAATACGAAAACGGAAGAGGGAGAAGCAAAGGAGGAAAAGTCCAATCAAACCAATACCAATACCAATACTCAAGTAACGACATCTTCAAAGCCTCAAGTATTAGTATTTGGTCGTGGTGGAGACTCTGTTTCCCTTGACCCGGCAATCGTGACGGATGGTGAATCATTTAAAGTAACACAAAATGTATTTGAAACTTTACTCAATTTTGGACCACAAGATACGACTATCCATCCTAGTTTAGCGAAAGAGTGGGAAGTAAGTGATGACGGATTATCCTACACATTCTATTTAGAAGAAGGGGTGAAGTTCCATGATGGCACACCTTTTAATGCAGAAGCAGTTATTAAAAACGTCAATCGCTGGAAAGCTGGTACGGCCGAGGATTTTTACTATTTCAACTCCATGTTTAAAGCAGAAGGAGCAGATATTATTACAGATGTGGTAGCAGAAGGGGACTATACAGTCATCTTTAAATTATCACGTCCACAAGCACCATTCTTAAAAAATCTTGCGATGAGTCCATTTGGTATTGCTTCGCCAACTGCATTTGAAAAAGATGGAGATGCCTTTGGTGATCACCCAGTTGGAACCGGTCCTTTCAAATTTGTTGAATGGAAGCGAAATGATTCGATTACAATTGAAAAATTTGCAGACTACTGGCAAGCTGGCTATCCGAAGCTTGATAAAGTAATTTTCAGTGTTTACCCGGATAATTCAGCACGCTTAAATGCATTAATAGCGGGAGAAATCGATCTAGCAGATGGGATTAATCCTTCAGATAGTGGAATGATCGAGTCGAATTCGGTACTACAATTAATTGAGCGACCTTCCATGAATATCGGCTACTTAGGGCTAACAAATACGCGTAAGCCTTTTGACAATGTATTAGTTCGACAAGCTGTAAACTATGCAATAGATAAACAAGCGATAGTAGATGCCTTTTTCCAAGGGCGAGCACAAGTAGCGACAAATCCAATGCCTCCTTCTATTAGTGGATATAATGATAGTATTGAACCTTATCCATTCGATCCAGAAAAAGCAAAAGCATTATTAGCAGAAGCGGGTTATGATGGTACACCTATTGAACTGTGGGCAATGCCAGTACCTCGACCTTATATGCCTGATGGTGCAAAGGTAGCGGAAGTTATACAGAAATATTTAGAAGATGTAGGTATTCCTTCGAAAATTGTAACGTTTGAATGGGCTACGTATTTAGAAAAAACCAAAAATGGTGAAGCGGATGCATT
>DEQI01000111.1:2679-8855 GCA_002360295.1 Planococcaceae bacterium UBA3370 | reverse complement strand
CGTATCGATCTCTATAAACAAGCTCAAGTCATTATTCATGAAGAAGCGCCTTGGGTACCTTTAGCTCACTCTATACCTTTACTGGCAGGAAAGGCAGAAGTAAAAGGTTTCTTACCTCATCCAACAGGTTCAGACCGATTATATAATGTATCGATTGAATAAGACTTAATGTAAAAGGAAGCACTGTACTATAAGTTTTGGCTTATCGTGCAGTGCTTTTCTTGAAAGGTTGAAAGTATAAATTACGGGAAATTTCATAGAGAGGTGAAGAATATGCTTCACTATATAGGGAAAAGATTGTTTCAGTTAATTCCTGTTTTGCTTGGGATGACATTTATCGTCTTTTTAATTATACGTGCTATTCCAGGGGATCCTGCACAAGTGATTTTAGGACAACAAGCAACCGCAGAAACTATTGCAGCACTGCGCGATAAATTAGGTTTAAATAATCCGTGGTACGTACAATATTTCGATTATTTAAAGGGTATTTTAACAGGAGATTTAGGAGAATCTTTACGCACGAGACAAGCCATTACAACAGAAGTTTGGCCCTATTTAGCTGCGACATTTGAACTTGCTATTTTTGCCATGATTATAGCTGTCATTATTGGGATGAATGCAGGCATCATTTCTGCTTGGTTCCAAAATTCGTGGTTTGATTATATAGCGATGATTGTTGCATTAGTCGGTGTATCCATGCCTATTTTTTGGTTAGGATTAATGGAACAGTGGGTTTTTAGTATTAATCTAGGATGGCTGCCCACATCTGGTCGTGAAGAAGTACGTGATCCAGTGACAGTTATTACTAACTTTTATTTAATAGATACATTGCTACAAGGGCGCTTCGATCAATTTATCGCATCGATTAAGTATTTAATTTTACCAGGTGTAGCACTTGCTACAATTCCTACAGCGATTATTGCGAGAATGACGCGAGCTTCCATGCTAGAAGTAATGCATGCTGATTTTGTCCGTACTGCACGTGCAAAAGGGCAAAAAATGTGGATTGTCATATACAAGCACGCACTGAAAAATGCACTTATTCCAGTATTAACGGTCATCGGTTTACAAACAGGTTTGCTGTTAGGTGGGGCGATTTTAACAGAAACCATTTTTAGTTGGCCAGGCATTGGACGTTATATTTACGAAGCAATTGGCTATCGAGATTACCCTGTTATTCAATCGGGTATTTTAATTGTGGCCTTTATATTTGTAATGATTAATTTGATTGTCGATATTTTATATACCGTTATTGATACTAGAATCAAATATAACTAGAGGGGGAATGAAATGTCTGAGCTTACATCGAATACAGCTACAGAAGTGGTCGATCTACAACAGCAGGCAGTTGGGCCATGGAGAGAGGCTTGGCGAACTTTTCGTAAAAGTAAATCGGCACTTATTGGAATGGCTATTGTCCTATTTTTTATCCTCCTCGCTATTTTTGGTCCACTACTTGCACCTCAAGGAATAAACGAACAAAATTTAGCACAACGTCTTTTGCCACCATCAAGTGAATTTTGGTTTGGGACAGATGATTTAGGGAGAGATATATTTTCACGCGTATTGCACGGTGCAAGAATTTCATTAACGGTTGGATTTTCTGCTGTTGTGATGTCTGCCATTGTAGGGAGTTTTTTAGGTATTATTGCGGGCTATTATGGACGTTGGGTAGATACGATTATTTCCAGAGTTTTTGATATTATGCTGGCTTTTCCGAGCATTTTATTAGCCATCGCAGTAGTCTCCATTTTAGGCCCCTCACTGCGTAATGCATTAATTGCTATTGCTATTATCAATGTACCAAATTTTGGGCGTTTAATTCGGTCGAGAGTATTGTCGATAAAAGAAGAAGAATTTATTCATGCAGCAAAAGCGATTGGAATGAAAAACGCAAGGATTTTATGGCGACATATTTTACCGAATTCGATGACACCTGTTATCGTTCAAGGGACATTAGCGATAGCGACGGCCATTTTGGAAGCGGCTGCACTAGGGTTTTTAGGATTAGGAGCTGAGGCGCCGAAGCCAGAATGGGGAAAAATGTTAGCGGATGGACGTATTTTTCTATTGAATGCACCGTGGGCAATGGTGTTTCCAGGATTAGCGATTATGTTAACTGTGATTGGCTTTAACTTAATGGGGGATGGTTTACGAGATGCACTTGATCCAAAAATGAAAAACTAAAGGTTGGGGGCAAATATGCCTCCAACCTTTAGATGCTAGTAACGGCGCCCAGCCCGCCTGAGGTCGCTTTTGTCCCTCAAGCGAAAGCGTGAAAGATGCTTTCGTTTGAGAGTGTCGGGCTAAACGGGGCGCCGCCGCTTTTCTTAGTAAAACTCAGTTTCCAAATCAATATTTTTCTCTTCACTATGATAGCTTCGATACGAGACAATTAATCGATCTAGATGCTCTAAATTTTCCTCATAATCTAACAATCGGGATAAAATGTAGAGTAAATGATAACTTGAAAACTCTTCTTCGCCTTCTGTTTCCTTCTCAATTGTAATTTGCTTAATGAATAGATCCATCACTTCGGTACGTTGTAAATGTTCCTCATGACGAGTCCACTGTGTATGCTCTAACCGCAATTTTCCGGTATATTTCAATAACAACTGCTCGTGATAGGTGAGCAGTAAATCGAGTCGTTCTTGAATTAATAACAAAATGGGCTCAGGTAAATTGCCAAGTTCATTTTCATGTTTATGCAAACGTTGTAATAACTCTAGACTCTTTTTTGACGTTGTAATCATTTGTCTATAAATAACGAGCTTACGTGCTTTGACGAATTTTTGATTTTTGAAGTACTGACGTTCTTCTTTATATAGTTCATATATTGTATCTATTTCTAATAACCGTGTTTTTAATTTCGTTAAAGCCATTTTTGTAGAAGTATGTTCACTTGCTTGACGAACAGCTAGTCGTGTCCAGCGAATAATATCGTCTTGCACAGAATTAATCCGCTTAAATAGCTTTATCTCATAGCGCGGAGGTAGAAATACTAAATTCACAATAAAGGCTGCAAATACACCAATCATTACTGTTGCAAAACGAATTAAACTATATGTTAAAAAGTCATCACCTTGCACTTCCATAATGGCTACAACTGTAACAAGTGCAAGAGTAATTGCCTTATCTAATTTCATTTTAATCATAATGCCAATGACAATGATTGCAGCAATTCCTATAGCAACTAGTTGGTGACCAAAAATTAACCCGAATATTACCGCTATAACTGCGCCAATTAAATTGCCTTGGATTTGTTCCAAAATGGTTAAATAGGAGCGATAAATTGTTGGTTGAATAGCAAAAATTGCCGCAATTCCAGCGAATACAGGTGACGGTACATGTAATAATTCAGCTAAAAAAAGGGCAAAGACTATTGCGATACCGGTTTTTAAAACACGGGCACCTAATTTCATAAAAAATTAAGTCCTTCCTTTCTTTTAATAGTAGAGAAAATATTACTTTATCTAAAAATCGTTTCTTGGTCAACTAGAGATAAGCAAATACTTATAGCTGTGAAAATGCATAGTCGACCGCAGCGATTGTTTCCATAATATCTTCCTCAGTATGCTCGGTTGTTAAGAACCATGCTTCATATTTAGACGGTGCTAAATTAATTCCTTTTGATAGCATCAGTTTGAAGAAGCGACCGAACATTTCACCATCTGACTTTTCTGCTTGTTCATAGTTTTCGACTTTCTCATCTGTAAAGTAAATTGTTAAAGCACCTTTTAGACGGTTTACAGTAATTTTTACTTGATGTTTAGCCGCTGCGTCTAAAATGCCTTTTTCTAAAATGGCTCCAAGTCGATCCATTTCATCATAAATGCCAGGTTGCTGAAGTACTTCAAGGCATGCAATACCTGCTAGCATAGAGGCTGGGTTACCGGCCATAGTACCTGCTTGATAAGCTGGTCCAAGTGGCGCAACTGTTTCCATGATTTCTTTTTTACCACCGTAAGCACCGATTGGTAAGCCACCACCAATTACTTTACCTAGTGCAACTAAGTCTGGCTTTAAACCGAGCATTGTATGTGCTGCACCATAGTGGAAACGGAAAGCTGTTATGACTTCATCATGAATCGTTAAAACGCCATATTCCGCAGCTAGCTCGTGAACTAGTTCTAAGAAACCTGGTTTTGGCTCAACGATACCGAAGTTACCAACGATTGGCTCGATTAAAATACCAGCTAATAAATGTCCCCAGCGTTCCATTGCAAATTTGAAAGCTTCTGGATCATTAAAAGGTACTGTAATTACTTCAGTAGCGACACTTTCTGGAACACCTGCTGAATCAGGTGAGCCTAATGTTGCTGGACCTGAACCTGCAGCTACAAGTACTTGGTCAAAGTGGCCGTGATAGCACCCAGCGAATTTCATCATTTTTGTACGTCCTGTATAAGCACGAGCAACACGTACAGTCGTCATGACTGCTTCTGTACCTGAATTGTTGAATCGAACTTTATCTAAAGTAGGAATGGCTTCTTTTAGCATTTTAGCAAATTTTACTTCATGTTCAGTTGGTGTACCAAATAAAACACCAGTTTCTGCTGCGTGAGTGATAGCTTTTGCAATATGCGGATGACCAAAACCAGTTACGATTGGGCCATATGCTGCTAAATAGTCGATATAGCGATTGCCATCTACATCGTAAAAATAAGCTCCTTTTCCGCGAGCCATTACTACAGGTGCACCACCGCCAACTGCTTTGTAAGAACGGGATGGACTATTTACACCTCCAACTATATGCTCAAGAGCCTCTTTGTGAATTTCTTCAGATTTTGTATGAATCATATATACTCCTCCAATGTTTATTTCCCTCTCTATTTTAGATCAATTTTTAATTTCATGCCAAAGAAATTGAAAGCTAATGCTCAGTTCGGTACGATAAGTACAGGAGGGGATGAAAATGGAATTACTACAAAAGAAAGCACCTGATTTTACTCTACCGAATGAAACAGGGGAATTAGTGAAATTAAGCGATTATTTAGGAAAGTATGTTGTACTTTATTTTTACCCAAAAGATATGACACCTGGCTGTACAACAGAGGCATGTGATTTCCGTGATGTATTTACTGATTTTTCAGAACTGAACGCTGTGATATTAGGCGTTAGTATGGATGATGAAGCACGCCATGTGAGATTTATTGAAAAACATGGATTACCTTTTTCGTTATTAGTAGATAAGGACCATTCTATAGCAGAAGCTTACGGTGTGTGGGTTCAAAAGAAAATGTATGGGCGTGAGTTTATGGGTATTGAACGTTCTACGTTTTTAATTAATGAACAAGGAATAGTTGTGAAAGAATGGCGAAAAGTCCGTGTGAAAAATCATGTAGAAGATGTCTTAAAATATTTACGCGAGGGAGATCAATAATATGAGAGCTTATTTTACGTTTGAGCCAAGAGAAGATTTACGCGGGCCATTAGTAGCCGAATTTCCGCAAGTCGAATTTATTTTTCAAGCTAAACTGCACAAAGAAGAGCTAGCAAAAGCAGATATTTTAGTAACATATGGTGAAGACTTGAACGAAGAATTAATAGCGATAGCAGATAAACTTCAGTGGATTTTTGTTGCTTCAGCTGGTGTTGAAAAAATGCCAGCGCGTGCGATTGCAGAGCGTGGGATCTTTGTGTCCAATGTTCGAGGCATACATAAAAAGCCGATGACAGAATCTATATTAGCGCATATTTTATCATTAAAGCGTGCGCTTCCTTTTATTTACGAGCAACAAGCAAAAGCAGAATGGAATAAAAAAGCGCAACTTTCAGAACTGAATGGTTCAACAGCGCTTATTATCGGGCCAGGTGCTATTGGTGCAGAAATCGGAAGAATTCTACAAGCGTTCGATGTGCATACTATTGGTTGTAATCGTAGCGGAGAAGCAGCACCATTTATGAATGAAACCTATACGATGACAAAGATTATGGAGCTTTTACCTAAAGCGGATATTGTAATATCTATGTTGCCAAGCACAGGAGAAACTAAGCATTTGCTAACATATGAACACTTCAAAGCAATGAAGTCAGAGGCGATTTTTATGAACTTTGGCCGTGGTGATTTAGTAGCAGAGGATGTTTTAGTACGTGTCCTTCAAGAAAACTTAATAGCACATGCAGTTTTAGATGTGTATGAAATAGAGCCGCTACCAAAGGATAGCAAGCTTTGG
>DEQI01000111.1:0-2582 GCA_002360295.1 Planococcaceae bacterium UBA3370 | reverse complement strand
AAATGGTTAAAAGGTGAACGTGATTTAGATAATAAAATGAATTTATTACGTGGTTATTAATTCTAATTGAGAATGTAATGTCATATTTTATTGTAAAAGAAACTTCTATTATCAATTACATTTGGGTAATACCATTTATTTCATACCATGCATGCTTTATATAAGCAATTGTTGACAGAGTGTAGATAAGTTCGATACACTATTTGTAACAATTATAAATTAATAATATTTACGAAAAGAGGTGCATGGCGATGTCAGAAATGCATTTAAAAGATGCGTTAGACACGTTGAAAACTACTGGTGTAAGGATTACTCCGCAACGTCATGCGATTTTAGAATATTTAATTCAGTCAATGAATCATCCGACAGCTGATGATATATATAAAGCACTAGAAGATAAATATCCAAACATGAGTGTTGCGACAGTTTATAATAATTTGCGAGTATTCCGAGAAGTAGGTTTAGTAAAGGAACTTACTTATGGAGATGCAGCTAGCCGTTTTGACTTCATCACGGGCGATCACTACCACATGATTTGTGAATGTTGCGGTAAAATTGTTGATTTCCATTATCCGGGTTTAAACGAAGTGGAGCATTTTGCTTCACAAGTAACAGGCTTCGAAGTGAATTCGCATCGACTAGAGGTCTATGGAATTTGCCCTGAATGCGGGGAAAACAAAGAAAAGCAGGCATTATAATAAATCGACCTAGTAATGAAATCATTGCTAGGTTTTTTTGTATAGTAAATGGGTATAAGTAAATATTTATTTGAAATGGTTGATGATTGAGGTTACACAAATCATTACTTCATTGCGTAATAGAGTCTATATGTTTAAACAAAAAAGCCACTCTATTCGTATGAAGCAACGGAGTAGCCAGCCTATCTAATGATTATGTGATTTATTGTTATAGCTTTGATCGAATTCTTTTCCTTCAAGAGTCGGATCAAGTGTGAGTGCCTCATTACAGTACATACACATATCAACGCGACCAAGTACTTTTGTATATTTTCCACATCCTGGACAAACGACTTGTACCGCTCGTGTAGATAACAAACCAATCCAACCATAAACAACTGTACTACCTAATATGCAAAGTAATCCGATAGACATGAAGAGAATAACTAATAATTGATTTTCACGGAAGAAAATTGCACCATACATAATGACAAAGCCTATAAAAATAAGTGATAATGCAAACGAACGGATTTTATTTATTTTGTTTTTATATTTTTTCATAATGTTTTGCCTCCCAACCTAAATTCTACTATACCATAAATTTCTTTTTATAATTATAATTAGAATCATTTAAAAGGTATTCTGTAATGGGCTGTCGAAACAACACTACAAAGATACGTAATTTTGGGGGGATCACTGTGGAACATATTTTACGTCCTATCTATCAGGAACGTGCAAGCTTACCTGATACATTAGGGGTAATTTTAATAAATAAAAGAGAAGATGCAACGAATGTTACTGACACATTTGATTATGTGTTACTTATTATAGTAAAAGATGCAGAGCAACCTATTTTTACGAAGCATTATTTATATGAAGATAAGAAGATGGTCATGCATATTGTGACAGAGCAACGTTTAAGAAAGTGGTTGTTTATCGGGTCGAATAAGCGATTAGTCGATTGGATCTTTACGGGTAAAGTAATGTTTGATCGGAATGAATTTTTATATAAGCTTCGTTCAGAACTTCAAGAGTTCCCCTTTTTTGGTCGTAAAATTAAGACAGGAATTCAATATAGTAAGCTTATAAGACGTTATTTAGAGGGAAAAGAGTTTTTTGAGAACGGCAATTATTTAGATGCTTATAATCATGTTGTTGCTTCACTTCATCATTTAGGTCGACTTTCTATTATAGATAGTGGGTTATACCCTGAGGTAACGGTTTGGTCTCAAGTAAAAAAAATTGAACCAGCAATTTATAAGTTATATGAAGAGTTAATTACAAGTAATGAAAGTTTAGAGAAACGTTTAGAGCTTTTATTTTTAGCTATTGAGTTTTTAATTAATTCTAGAACTCATGATGCAGCGCAGCATATTTTAGAAACGATGCTTACGAAGCCTTCTTGGACAATTCAAGAATTACATGACCATGAAGAACTAAGCTATTATTCAACAGAGCTAGAAGTGTTCGTCGAATACTTAATTGATAAAAGCTATATATTAGTGGAGCCTGTTGTAGCTAAAAATGAGGCAGTATTCCATAGAAATTATAGTGTTGATCCTCACTTTGTTGAAAGTGAATATGGCTTATAGTATAGGTATCGAGGCGCTTAAATAGAGCACCTCGAATTTTTTTTAGAAAAAGTGTTGACTTTTATTAATATAGTATTGTAGTATATTAAATGTCGCTAAGACATCACGAAAACAACGAAATAAAAAAGAAGTTTTGATAAAAACTTTTTTTAAAAAGTTGTTGACAAACGAAAACTTAAATGTTAAATTAGAGAAGTCGCTGAAAACGAGCGAACGAAATGAACCTTGAAAACTGAACAAGTAAAACGTTAATCAATAAAGTTTCATTTAACTATGAAACAAAAATTATGGACATCATAATTGATGCCAGCAA
>DEQI01000156.1:592-5059 GCA_002360295.1 Planococcaceae bacterium UBA3370 | reverse complement strand
TCAACCTGCTCTCCGCCATTCTCAGCAGCTGTTATTAAATTAGCTAGTATTTCTGGTGTTTCCGTAGATAGCCGCGCAAGCTTTTCTTCGTAATTGCCATTCAAAGTTGAGAAATCTGCTCCTTCGATATTACGATTAATCATTCCTTGTAATCCTAATTCACGACCATCTTCTGGAGAAAAAATACCAGCAATACCGTATGCATGTAGCTCTTTAATCTCACGTGGTAATATAACACCGCCACCACCACCGAAAATCTTTATATGTGGCGCCCCTTTTTCACGTAGTAGGTCATACATATATTTAAAATATTCCATATGCCCACCTTGGTAGCTTGATATAGCAATCCCTTGTGCATCTTCCTGAATCGCTACATCAACTACCTCTTCCACGGAGCGATTATGTCCTAAATGTATCACTTCTACTCCGCTCGATTGTAAAATACGTCGCATAATATTAATGGATGCATCATGCCCATCAAACAGGCTCGATGCCGTAACAAAACGCACATGATTTTTTGGCCGATAAACTTCCACCTTTGTCATACATAAATCCCCCTTGTGAAACGTGATAAGAAAAGCGCAAGTGCCCCGTTTAGCCCTGACTAGCGCTGGAGAAAGGCTCACAGTGTGCTTGCACGCGAAGAGACTTTCGAAGCGACCTCGAGGGGCTGGGCACTGAAGCTAGACACATTAGAAAAGCGCAAGTGTTCCGTTAGCCCCGACATACTGCTTGCTAGCTCTCCAATAAAAAACCGTAAATCGCATAACCCAATCATATGCAATTTACGGTTTACAGTTTTTTACCTACGCAATATGCCGGATAAAAACATTTTCGTTTGATAATCAATATATTCTTCGATTGTGAATTGCTTATGGAGAGCCCATTTACGGAATGCCCAGCTTTGACCTTGAACAACTATATGATTGGCAGCCAAAAATAGCTCCCGTTCAGACAATGTAATCTCTCCCGATTGGACACAGCTTTTTAATATTTGCTCGAACAAAGCGACCATATCCATTTCTTTTCCTAGTACGTAATGCATGGCTTCCTTTGAAAGTGACTTCGTTTCTTGGTACATAATAGAAAATGATTCATTCATTTGGTGAATGAGCAAAAAATATTGTCGAATCGCTTCTTTCAATTCATCTACTGTTCCTGTATGTGTCGGAAAGTTAGAAAGTCGCTGCATCACTTCATGATAAATATTGTCACAAACTAAATACAGCACATCTTCTTTCGTTCGAATATATTCATATAAAGTACCGATACTAAAGCCTGCAGCCTTTGCAATTTCGCGAGTGGTCGCTCGGTGGAAACCTTTTTCTTTAAATAATTCAATGGCCGCGCTGACAATTTGCTGACGACGTATTTCGATTAATTGTTCATCTTTAACAGATGTTTCGACTTGCAGTTTTTCATTCTTTTTCGCCATACATTATTTGGTTAGCATACGCGAAATAACGAGACGTTGAATTTCTTGCGTACCTTCGTATATTTGCGTAATCTTGGCATCACGCATGTATCTTTCTACTGGATAATCTTTCGTATAGCCATAGCCACCAAAGATTTGAACCGCTTCAGTCGTTACATTCATCGCCGTGTCGCCTGCCATTAATTTTGCCATTGCCGATGCTTTTCCATAGGGAAGGTCATTCGTTTCTAGCCATGCCGCTTGATACGTAAGTAAGCGTGATGCTTCAATGGCTGTTGCCATATCCGCTAACTTAAAGGATACCCCTTGATTGGCTGCAATTGGCTTACCAAATTGAACACGCTCTTTTGCATAGTCAACAGCTGCATCTAATGCCCCTTGTGCGATTCCAACTGCTTGTGCAGCAATCCCATTACGACCACCGTCTAATGTTTTCATTGCGATCACAAAACCTTGCCCTACTTCGCCCAATACATTTTCCTTCGGTACACGACAATTGTCGAAAATGATTTCTGTTGTTGGAGAGGAACGAATGCCTAGCTTTTTCTCTTTTTTCCCTACTGAGAAGCCTGGCATATCTTCCTCTACGATAAATGCGGTTGTACTCTGTTTTACTGCTGGATCTGTAACGGCAAAAACAACATAAATATCAGCTACACCGCCATTTGTAATGAAAATTTTCGAACCGTTTAATACATAATGGTCACCATCTAAAGTAGCATATGTTTTCATTCCACCGGCATCAGAACCTGAACCTGGCTCTGTTAAACCGTAAGCGCCAATCTTTTTCCCTTCAGCCATTGGGCGCAAATATTTTTGTTTTTGCTCTTCATTCCCAAATTTATAAATAGGCCACCCAGCAAGTGATGTATGAGCTGATAAAGTGACCCCTGTTGATGCACATACTCTCGATAATTCTTCTACTGCGATACAATAAGCTAAATAGTCAAAGCCGGCTCCACCGTACTCTTCCGGCCATGGGATTCCCGTTAAGCCGAGTTCTGCCATTTTATCAAAAATTGCTCGATCAAATTCTTCATTTTCATCACGCTCAGCCGCAGAAGGTGCTACTTCATTTAAAGCGAAATCGCGAATCATTTCTCGTAATTGCTCATGTTCTTCAGATAGTTGAAAGTTCATACCCCAAATCCCCTTTATTTAAGTAAGTTTTTACTAATCACTACTCGTTGAATTTCACTTGTTCCTTCGTATATTTCTGTTACTTTTGCGTCACGGAAAAAGCGTTCAACTGGATAATCCTCTGTATAGCCATAGCCGCCCAATATTTGTACGGCATCAATCGCTACTTGCACTGCTGTTTTTGAAGCGAATAATTTCGCCATGGATGCTTCAGATCCACAAGGCAATCTTTTTGAACGTAAATTTGCTGCACGATAAACAAGTAGTCTTGCTGCTTCGATTGCTGTTGCCATATCCGCTAGCTTAAACCCTACCCCTTGTTGAGCTGCAATTGGCTGCCCGAATTGAACACGCTCTTTTGCATAAGCGGTCGCTGCTTCTAACGCTGCTTCCGCAATACCTAATGCTTGTGCAGCAATACCAATCCTGCCAGCATCTAAGTTAGCCATCGCAATTTTAAAGCCTTCCCCTTCTTTACCGAGCAAGTTTTCTGCTGGCACGATCATATTGTCAAATGTCAATTGGACTGTACGTGACCCGTGTAACCCCATTTTTTGTTCATCTTTTCCGATGACAAGCCCCGGTGTGTCTTTTTCCACAATAAATGCTGATATACCATATGTCCCCTGTTCAACATCCGTTGAAGCAAAAATAATATACACATCCGCTTCGCCCCCATTGGTAATAAACACTTTCGAGCCATTTAGAATATAGTGATTCCCCTCTTTTACTGCGCGTGATTTTAGGGAGCCTGCATCACTACCAGCACTTGGCTCCGTTAAGCAAAATGCCCCTAAGTATTCTCCGCTCGCCAAAAGCGGGATGTATTTATTTTTTTGTTGTTCGTTACCGAAATACAAAATCGGGTTAGTGCCAACCGATGTGTGTACCGATAAAATGACCCCAACGACGGCACTCACTTTAGATAGTTCATTAATTGCTAAAATATATGATGTAAAATCCATAGCCGAGCCACCATACTGTTCTGGCGTCGTA
The DNA here is from genome assembly GCA_002360295.1 of Planococcaceae bacterium UBA3370. Taxonomy (GTDB): domain Bacteria; phylum Bacillota; class Bacilli; order Bacillales_A; family Planococcaceae; genus Metasolibacillus. Next base: position 1,488 of record DEQI01000156.1, on the reverse strand, counting down.
ATGCCCATTAACCCTAGCCCGCCCATTTTCTTTACGATGTCTCGAGGAAATTCGCCTGCCTCCATGCACTCAATGAAAGGTGCGATTTCGCTTTGTGCAAAATCACGAACCATATCCCGCATCATCAGCTGTTCCTCTGTAAAACGTAAATCCACTTTCCTCTCCCCCTATTCGTAAACGTAGAAACCGCGTCCCGATTTCTTTCCTAACCAGCCAGCAGCTACATATTTACGAAGTAGTGGACATGGACGATATTTACTGTCACCAAAGCCATCATGTAAGATCTCCATAATAGACAGACACGTATCTAATCCAATAAAATCTGCTAATGTAAGTGGACCCATCGGATGATTCATGCCCAGTTTCATCACATCATCAATCGCCTCTTTAGAAGCCACCCCTTCATATAAGGCATAAATCGCTTCATTGATCATAGGCATTAAAATACGATTGGATATGAACCCTGGGTAATCATTTACTTCTACTGGTGTTTTGGCAAGCTTGTGCGTCATTTCTTCTACCGCTTTATACACTTCATCCGCTGTAGCAAGGCCTCGAATAATTTCTACAAGCTTCATAACGGGTACTGGATTCATAAAATGCATACCAATTACTTTTTCTGGACGACTTGTCACCGCAGCTATTTCTGTAATAGGTAAGCTCGATGTATTAGTAGCTAAAATAGCATGAGCTGGTGCGATATCATCAAGCTGCTTAAAAATCGATTGTTTAATTTCCATATTTTCTACAGCTGCTTCAATGACAATATCTACATTTTCTGCGTCATGTAAGTCGAGTGACATCGAAATGCGCGATAAAATAGCTTGCTTTTCCTCCTCCGTTTTTCGCCCCTTTTCCACATCACGCGCTAAATTTTTCGTAATCACACCGAGACC
>DEQI01000156.1:0-520 GCA_002360295.1 Planococcaceae bacterium UBA3370 | reverse complement strand
CTTGCGCAATACCTGAGCCCATTTGACCTGCACCAATTACCATCACTTTTTGAATCATTTCTCCGCCTCCACTTCAATCATCATTGCGTCCCCTTGACCGCCACCTGAACAAATAGCTGCGATCCCGATTCCACCGCCACGGCGACGTAATTCATAGGCTAATGTTAGAATAATGCGTGCTCCACTTGCGCCAATTGGATGACCAAGTGCTACCGCTCCCCCGTTTACATTGACCTTTGCCTCATCTAATCCAGCAATTTGATTACTTACTAATGCAACAGCAGCAAACGCTTCATTAATTTCAAATAAATCAATATCGCCCACTGTTTTACCTGTTTTTTCTAGCAATGCATTTATAACTAAGCCTGGTGTTTGTGGGAAGTCTTGTGGAGCGACACCGATTTCAGCATGACCGAGTATTGTAGCAAGTGGCTTGCGATTTTCTTTTTTCGCGCGAGCCTCACTCATGCATACTAGTGCACAGGGACCATCATTGACGCCTGGTGCATTTCCAGCAGTA
>DEQI01000080.1 GCA_002360295.1 Planococcaceae bacterium UBA3370 | reverse complement strand
GTTCCTCCACATCGTTAAATCCCGCACTGATCCCATCGTCTGCACTGAACAGCCCAAGTTCACGCATCCCTGGGGTATCAATAACCATCGCGCCGGAAGGGAGCATGAAAAGTTGACGATGTGTTGTTGTGTGTCGGCCCCGACTGTCGACTTCTCGGATAGCATTAACAGTCATCACTTCCTGTTTCATCAAGGTATTTAACAGCGAGGATTTTCCCACCCCTGACATGCCAAGGAGTACTACGGTTTTGCCTGGTTGCAGATATTTCATCAAGCCATCTAAACCACTTCCGTTATAACTGGAAACAGCATGTACCGGCACATCAGGTGCGCTTTTTTGAATCTCAGCTAACGGTGCACTAAAATCTGGGGCCAAGTCAGCTTTTGTTAAGATTACAACAGGCTGTCCGCCGCTCTGCCGTGTCTGTGTTAAGTAGCGCATGATGCGGCTGACCTTGAAATCCCAGTTTAGCGAAGACACGATAAATACGTAATCAAAATTTGTTGCTACAATTTGCTCTAGTATAGTTTTGGCATACCCTACTGCGTGTCCCGAATAGTCAGCGCGGGAAAATTTCGAGTGGCGAGGTAGCAATTTGGCAATGAGTGAAACGCCGTTTTCGTTGTATTGTAGAAGTACAAAATCACCAACGCATGGAAAATCCTCACGAGTTCCCGCTGCGTGGTAGAAAGACCCCTTTAATACAGCTGTCACTTCTCCTTGTTCGGTGATAACCGTATATTGATCTCGCTGAAGTTCCGTAACTCTTCCCGGTATTAAACCTACCGGCGGCGTTTCCGCTTCAATATAGCCATATTGTTTCAAATCAATCATTGCATCAATCCTTTCCAAATAATTAAAATTGTTTTTGGGCATAAAATACCGCGAACAAGCAGCCTACTAAGAATCTTCTATTTCGTGAAGAAAAGCTAAAAGTCGTCTTATAATAAAAAAATAAAAAAAGGAATACGACCTTCATCGTATCCCGCTAACAGCAGTATTCACGAAAGGTTACTGTTTACGGCACAGAAAAAAATCGAGTAATATACTCGGTTGCTCTCATTCCATCTATAATTAAAGATTGGAATTTACTATGCCTAATACGGTTAAGCTAAAACCACCAATTTGATATACGCAGTCATTAAAAACATCCCCTTTCGAAGTAAATATTTGGAATACAATTCCACTTCACTAGTGTGCCACACCTATTTGTAATAAATCAACAGTAAATATATATTATGGGATAACTCTATTAATCACTAACCTCTTTAACTCAACCAACTATCGCATATAACATAAGAAAATCATCTTTTATCTGGTGCTACCCCTTATCGGCCTTGTTATTCTTTCTTTTGAAATAGAAATGGAAAATTTATGCTAAAATGAATTTATGGATGGCGAAGAAAGGCAAACTACCGACGCGGTATTTGTAGAACAAGTCTTGTAGAAATGTAATGAGGAATTACAGGAGGGATAAGAAAGTGGGAATATCAGCACCAATTTTAGTGTTAGTTGTCAGTATTGCAAATCTCATTGTTAGTAAGCTGATTGTTGGTGGAAAAAGAAGAAAAATTTCCGAAACTGATGGTAAAATTATTAACATATTGGGTTTAATAATAATTGCAACTATGGGCATATGTAGCGCCTTTTTTATTGATATTTTTGATAATAATGTTATGAAGTGGTTTTGGCTATGTTTGTTAATACTAATAGTAGGCTTTCAGTCGTTTTTAGAGTGGAAGTTTTTAAAGGAATCTAAGGACTATATTGTTTCATTAATTGTACTTTTGATTGGTATAATTTATATTTTTATTTTTATGTTTTAGAAGTTAGTTACTATTACTAATAATCCAGGTTGTAAATTATAATTTAACAAGTTGGAGCAACAACCAATAAAACAAGGTCGGAGGATAAAAATATGAAGAAATTGGGGACTCTATACTTTTTCTGCGGAAAAATGGGGGCAGGAAAATCAACTAATTCAAAAAAATTGGCGATAGAAAAAAATGCAGTACTGTTATCTGAAGATGAATGGCTTGCTTCTCTTTATCCCAATCAGATTACATCCTTTGAGGACTACCTAAAATTCTCAGCGCATCTCAAGCCGATATTGAAAAAGCATGTACAAAACATATTAAGTGTTGGTACAAATGTAGTGATGGATTTTCCAGGTAACACACAAAATCAGCGAAAATGGTTTTTGGATATAGCGTCAGAGGTCAACGCAAACCATCAACTAATTTTCCTTAATTTAAATAACGAGCAATGCTTACGTCAAATTGCACAAAGGCGTAAAGAACAACCTGAAAGAGCAACTTTTGACACGGAAGAAACATTTATTCATGTTACTAATTTTTTTGAAGCACCAGAAGCCTCTGAAGGTTTAAATATTTTAGAAGTTAGCGGTAAAGAGTAACAAGTAGTTCAACATAGAGCTATAGTACTAGAAAAATAATTTGCTGAACAAAACCGGTAAAGCGGAACAGCTTTCAAAGCAGACAATAAGGGGCATCCAGAAATCACGAAAAATCTGGATGCCCCTTTCTTGTTTATTCGCCTTTTAATTGATCAATAAAGTCTACTTCTACATACGTTTTATTTGTTTCAAGTAATGCTGGTGCTTCCTCGAAATAACCAATCGCTTTGTTATAACCATACATTTTTTCGCCACGTGTAATGGTAAATGAAGAATTACCTTTCGTTAAAATAGCACCATTGCCCGTTGATTTAACTGTATATCCTAATTCCTCTGCAAGTAATCGTAATGGCACCATTTGCTTGCCATTTACAATATGGTGGTCATTGTTAATCATTTCTGCAATAACATCTACCTCTACCGGCTGCGGTGCTTCCTGTTCACCTTCTAACACGATAATTTTAGATGGTGTTGTTTGTGCTGGGATACTACGTGTCGTTATATCGTAAAATACAATGACCTCTTTATTCACTATATCCTCTTGCTTTAATACGTCACCTACTAAATTCGTTATTTCTGTTTGATCAGCCACATGTAACTTTAAACTATTTGTTTGATTAACTAAATCTTGATCAAATATGCCGATTTCAGCTGTTCCCATTGCCTCGGTATGAATAATGACAACTTCCGGCGTATATTGTGGCGGATAAATTAATATCATCGGTTTATTTTTATTTACATACGCTGTAAATGCCATACCTTCCTTTAATTTAACCGGTTTTCCCGTATTGTCAAAAACAAGCGTATTGTTTTGAACAGTAATCGCAAATAGATCATCTTGTTTTTCAATTAATGTATAGAGTGTCTCATTTGTACGTTGCTCTATTTTACTAGTTGTCCCTGTTAGTTTAATAAAATTCGATTGTTCTTGTTTTTCTTGCTCTAAAATTGTCACTGCATCTCCTTCTGCAAATGTTACTGGTACTGCCAATACACTCGTTGCAAGTGTCGCTGCTAGTGCAAATGGAATTGATTTTTTCATAGTTGCTCTCTCCCTTTAGGTGGTTTCATGTTATTAGTCGCCTTATTTTGAAAAAGGTTACAGAGAAACTATATTTTTTCAGACTCTTTTAAAATAGAAGTCACAATATGCATCGAATTCCATTCACCGCTAGACATTCGTGTAATCGGATACTTTTTCGGAAACAGCATTTCTTGAATTTCTTCCGCTACATAGCCCTGCTTTGCAAAATCAACGACCTTCTCTTCCAGCTCAACTAAATAATTTCGTTTTGTTAATAATGCTTGGCGTCCGTTTTTCAATAATCCAGCATGACTACAAAATACATCCTCAAATTCGTATGTTAACACTTTATTTAGCGATGTAATAATCATTGGAATACTTTCTTCTTTTAGTACAACCTTTGTACGAGAACTCACATATAAATCACCCGTAAACAGCTGCCCAGTTTCGCGATTTAACAATGAGACATGATCCTTTGCATGACCTGGTGTTTCAATGACATCCCACGTGGCACTTCTAGACTGAAAAGTAGACTCTAACGGTTGCGCCGTGAATGGCTTTCTCGCACCCCAAAACATTTTCCTATATAATGGGTAATTCGCTTTTTTTGCACAGCTTTCTAGCATCGTTTGA
>DEQI01000165.1:3659-6176 GCA_002360295.1 Planococcaceae bacterium UBA3370 | reverse complement strand
ATCACTAGGACCCGAAACTGAAACTATTTTATGATTGAGGGTGACTATACGTATCATTTTAATCTTACGCTGAATCCGTTCGTTCAGTCCGTACAACAAAAAATAACAAATGGGAAGCTGAGAGTGAATCACAATATGCAAAGGGTTAATTTTTGGAAATCTACATGGTATCCACCTACCAAGATGCACCTTATTTTACTTTATCGCTATATATCACTCATCTTAACCTCTTTCTTTTTTTTAATAGGTCCTCCACAATCCCCGCTTTTATTTAAAATAGGGGTTGTGACGTCGCTTACTTTTGCATCTTGGATACTAACCGTTTTACAACGAAGATATAAGGATACTCCAAATATTTTAAAGACCATTGTATTAACTGAAATAATAAGTTTAACTATTTTACTTCTATTCACCGGCGGAATTACTAGTCCTTTTATTTGGTATGCATTTAACCCTATATTAATAGCAGCTAGCTTATTAACACCGCTTATAAGCTGGAGTATTCTAACGTTCTACTTAGCAAGCGCTACGATGATTACTTATACGTTATATGATTTAGACAATATATTAAGTATATTGCAAAATAATTCTTATATTTATCTAGTCTGTTTATTAACTACATTTCTTGTCTTGCTATTTTCAAGTTTAACAAAAGAATTAATATCAAAAGCAACTAACTTAACAACCCAACAACAGCAACTACAACATGTAAATAATCAATTGTCTGAAACGAACGAAATGTATAAAACAACACTAGAGCATATTATGTCACTTTATCCTCTAATGGATCATCTTAATAAAAGGCCTGACAACATAGCCGATGAGATGGCGGTTGCTTTAATTACTTGCATGCAAAAACAACATGTATTTTGCTTTCTAATCGATTTAGAAAGTCAACAAAGGTATGTAGCTAATAAAACGAATGATCCGACAATTGAAAATCAATTACAAAAAAATTGGCATCATCTAAGTCAAAAGGAAGCATCCTTTTTCTATACTTTCAATCAGACTCACTACTGGATTAAAGTCATTCGTACCTCCACTTATGTCGGAGTTCAAGGAATAGAAGTGAAAAGTGAAGATGAAATGATTCACTCTTCTCTACTTCAAAGAACATTCGAGTTTATCGCCGAGCTATGTGAATGTTTGTTAGAACGTAGACATATTGAGGAAATAAAAGATGAATTATTAATTATAGAAGAACAAAATAGAATTGCAAACGAAATACACGATAGCGTATCCCAAAAATTATTTAGTATTGTCTATTCCCTTCATAGTTTGCAACATAAAAAAAATAATCTTACTACAAGAGATTTAAATGAACAATATCGATTACTTTCCAACACTGCTAATTCAACTATTAAAGAGTTACGTGGAGCCATCTACCGTTTAAGTAGCGTAAAAAAAGGAGATAAGCCATTTATTTTGCTTGTAAAAAACTATCTAGAAGAATATTCAAAACTTACAAATGTGACGATTGACTTTCAGATGACTGGAAATGAAGCCCTTCTTTCTTCAAAGCTGAAAACAAATTTATACCGAATTATTTGTGAGGCTTGTGGCAATGCCGTAAGACATGGGGAATGCTCCGTTATAACTGTTCAATTTTCAATTAGTGATGAAAATACTTCACTAATAATACATGATAACGGAATCGGGTTTGCTGCAAATAAAAAAAAGCCAAAAGAGAAAGGTATTGGAATGGTTAATATGAAAAATATTGTCCATTCATTCGGTGGTCATTTCACTGTAGCAAGCAACAAAAAAGATGGGACAATGATACGTATTCATATCTCTCATTATCAAAAAATAACAGTATAGAGGTGCACGTATTGTGAAAATTATTCTAATCGATGACCATCCACTAATTCGCAAAGGGCTAAAATCTGCTTTTGCGTTAGAGGATTCTATTGATGTTATCGGAGAAGCAACCAATACAAAAGAAGCGTTATGGCTATTAGCAAAAACTACTCCGGATATCGCTATTGTAGATATTCGTCTAGGCAATGAGTCTGGTTTGGCATTGATTGAATCAGCTATTGCGCAAAATATTTCTTGTAAGTTTGTTATCCTGACTTCTTCCACTGCTGAATCAGACTTTATTCAGGCAAAAAAAATCGGTGTATATGGATATATGTTAAAGGAGTCTTTACCAGAGGAGCTACTTCACGGCTTGCAGTTAATTGATAAAGGCAGAAAATATTACGATCCCACTATATTTGATTTGATGTTAAATACTGATTTACCGGTCAAAGAGGATGTGCAAATCCAACAATTAACTCCGAAAGAAAAAGAAATATTAATAGAGCTAGGAAAAGGTCACTCAAATAAAGTGATTTCAAAAAATATGTATATATCCGAATTCACGGTAAAAAAACATGTGAGCCAAATTTTTGCCAAGATTGGCTTAGCGGATCGAACAGAGGCAGCACTTTATGCAAATGCTAAAGGCTTAGCTAGATATGTTTTTCATTCAAAATAAAGTAAATCTTCAAATCAGTGGGGTTTTTACTCATT
>DEQI01000165.1:2144-3496 GCA_002360295.1 Planococcaceae bacterium UBA3370 | reverse complement strand
TTATTTATCTAATTTCATAAGTTATTTATCAAATACCCTGAGTTATTTATCAAATACCTTAAGTTATTTATCATAGGCAAATATCCTCCCCAATAAGCTATACATTCCGATTTTTAGTTTGTTATGTACATATCTATCAGTCTATGTATTCTTTTCTTTATAAATTGACAATTAGGTTATTTTGTCGATGATAACATACAACTCAATTTCCTTAATATACTATAATTATCTGAATGATTTGTGTGCAATCTCTTTAGGAGTAACTATAGAGATCTAAATATATATTGGTTCTTGCAGCATAAGTGATCATTAAAAAAGAATTCACACTTTTCCAATACTCACAAATCCAAATCAGCGATCAAAATGATGAAGGAGGCTGAATTTATTGACGCAACCTAACAAAAATGTTTTCGAAAACAAAGAACAATTATTTTTACCCAAAAGTGCTTTGAACGAAGATTTTTGCGATAGATTAGTAGAGAAAATCCATAAAAATTTATTAGGTGAGAACATCTCAAACGATATATACGAGTCCTATTTTTTCATTTTTGACCAGCAATATACAACCCAAGAATTAGAATATATAGTAGAAGTTTTAGAAAAACAAGGAAAGGAAATGTTGAGGTCTAAGTTTTATTATGCAGCTATGAGTGGTATCGGTCTATTCATTTTAACCTTCATTGCCTTATTTATTAATAGTAAACTTGCAACGGCCATCACTGGATTACAAATAGGCTTCATCGCGATTATTAGTTTTATACTCACAGCCTTCTCCATTTCATTGCTAGTCGAGAAAGAATATAAAAAAGTAAATGATGTATTGAACTTAATCACCTATTATTTGAATTTTTATAAATAAAAAGCCTGGCTATTGCCAGGCTCCCACCCATTTGTGCTTCTGCGGTTGAGATTGTTTCACAACCTCCATCCTCGTCGCATGAAAAACTTAAAGCGTACCCGCTTTATGCAAAGAAGCTCGGCTAATGCCGAGCTTCCATCTATTTGTGCTCCTGTGGTTATCATTGCTAGCGCAATCATAATCCTCGTCGCATGAAAAACTTAAAGCGTACCCGCTTTAAGTTTTTCATGCCACTCTTTCAAGAACGGGATTTGATCTTGTGAGATTGTGCCGGATTCATTTGCTGCTTCTACTAAGTAGTCGAAGTTTGTTAAAGATACATATTTTACACCGATTTCATCAAATGCTTTTTCTGCTTTTGGTAAATTGTATGTATACACACATACTACACCTACAACTTCACAGCCAGCTGCACGTAAAGCTTCAACCGCAGTAATAGATGAGCCACCTGTAGAAACGATATCTTCTACTACAACCACTTTTTGTCCTGCTG
>DEQI01000165.1:0-2038 GCA_002360295.1 Planococcaceae bacterium UBA3370 | reverse complement strand
GGAATACCTGCTGTTGCTGTCCCTGCCACTAGTTCTGTTTCTGGGAAAAATTCTTTAATATTTTGTGCTAATCCTTTTGCAATTTGTTTACGAATAACTGGATCTGAAATCGTTAAACGTGTGTCGCAATAAATGGGAGATTTAATTCCTGAAGCCCAAGTGAAAAGTTCTGTTGGGTTTAATTCTACTGCTCCTACTTGTAACATTGCATGTGCGATTTCTTTTTGTAATGACATCTTATTTTGCCTCCCATAATTCACAAACTTCTTTATATGCAGCAACTGGATCTGCTGCTCCTGTAATAGCACGACCTACTACGATGAACGAAGAACCATCTCGACGTGCGCCATCTGGAGTCGCAATACGTTTTTGATCGTGCGCCTCTCCCCCAAGCATACGAATACCTGGTGTAACACGTAAAAAGTCTTCTCCACAAGCGTCTGCAATAGCACGGGCTTCATGAACCGAACAAACGACTCCATTTAATCCCGCTTGCTTTGTTAGCTGCGCATAGTGTAACACAGACTCCTGTAAGGATAAATTAATTTTTTGCTCTGCTTGCATTTGTTCTTCAGTCGTTGATGTTAATTGCGTAACAGCGATTAATGCCGCTCTTTTTTTACCAGCAGCTGTACCGGCCTCTAATCCTTCTAGCGCGCCTTCCATCATATGTTTGCCACCTGCTGCGTGAACATTGACTAAATCGACTCCTAAACGAGCTAAACCTTTCATTGCAGACTTTACTGTATTCGGAATATCATGCAATTTTAAATCTAGGAATATATCATGACCTTGCTCTTTTACTTGACGAACAATGTCTGGTCCTTCCTGCATATATAATTCCATACCGATTTTCACGAATAAAGGCTCATTGAAACGCTGTAAAAATTGGAACACATCTTTATCACTCGGAAAATCGAGTGCAATAATTGGTTTATTGTTCATTAACGGTGACTCCTTCCGATAATTTCTGAAATATGCTCTACCCCTAATTCATCTAATTTTGCTGGTAGTGCATCGATAATATTTGGACAAACAAAATGATCAACAAAGTTTGCTGTCCCTACTGCGACCGCCGATGCACCAGCTGACATGAAATCAATCACATCCTGAACATTCGACACGCCGCCCATACCGATAATCGGAATATTAACTGCTTTATACACATCATATACCATACGAATGGCTACTGGCTTCACTGCTGGACCCGATAAACCGCCTGTCCCATTAGCAATGACCGGTTTACCTGTTTTTTCGTCAAGACGCATACCGATTAACGTATTGATCATCGTAATACCGTCTGCTCCTCCAGCCTCTACTGCTGTCGCAATCTCCACAATATTTGTTACGTTTGGTGAAAGTTTTACGTATACAGGTACACTGGATACAGCTTTTACAGCTTCTACAAGCTCTCGCGCTGTTGCTGGGTCTGTCCCAAACTGAATACCACCACATTTTACATTCGGACATGAAATATTTAATTCAAGCGCTTTGACATTTGGCGCTTTGGAAATGCGCTCTGCCACTTCAACATAATCTGCCACTTCTGTCCCTGCAACATTCGCTATAATCGGAACATCATAACCCTCTAAAAAAGGAAGTTCCTCTCCCATCACTTTGTCAATACCTGGGTTTTGCAAGCCGATTGCATTTAACATCCCCGCTGCGGTTTCGGCTACACGCGGTGTTGGATTACCTGCACGTGTTTCAACAGTAGTTGCTTTGATCATAATGGCACCAAGCTTTGATAAATCATAAAGCTGGGCATATTCTCGTCCAAAGCCAAAGCAGCCTGAAGCCGGCATAATCGGGTTTTTTAAATCTAGTCCTGGTAATTGGATATGAATACGGCTCATAGTTGGACAACTCCTTTCGGGAATACTGGCCCATCCGAGCACACTTTTACATAATCTTTTTCAATCTTATCCGTTGTATTACATACACAAGCGAAACATGCACCAATACCACATCCCATACGCTCTTCCAATGATAAATACCCTTCTTTATCCGGGTACATATTTTCTAGCGCTTTTAACAT
>DEQI01000341.1 GCA_002360295.1 Planococcaceae bacterium UBA3370 | reverse complement strand
AATTTAATACAATACCTAATTTTAGTTGGTCCATATGAATATTCCTTACTTCATTTAGGCTATACACCAAAATCTGCACTTGATAGCACATTCCACTACAGGCGGACGCTTTCCAGGGGGCGAGCCTTGAGCCGCTTGGGGCAACAGGAAGTTGGTCACGAAGGCGTTATCACAGGACGTGATGTTTTAGCCTTCGTTCCCCTATTTTGCTCCTGCAGGGTCTCGGGCCAACACGATGTTGGTCATGAAGGCGTTGGCACAGGACGTGACGGTTTTAGCCTTCGTTCCCTTGTAGCTAATCCCCTAGGAGTCGCCGCCTTCCGTTCCATGTGCTTACATAAGGCTTTATTATTAGACAAGCACATTTTCTAATATTAACCATTAATTTATAGCTGTAATATATTGATATACAGCTTGATACTTCTCAAACCATTGTTAAAACGGAATTTTTTAATGGACCCCATTAAATTTTCCTTTTGTTGTGGGTAGTCCATGAGCTGATTTTTATTTAAACGCAGCCTATAAACGACGGCAGCAGGTAATCGGTACCCTTCTAAAGCATCGATTAAAGTAACTTTCCTTTTTTCCGAGATACTACTTTCAGCTATTAAGTGTATGGCTGCCTCAATCCATTCGATATCTTTGTATACTTTGTCGAACGTATTTTGACTCAGTGAATCCTGTACGCCAATATGATAGTTAGTTAGCTCCTCTAACAAATAGCCCGGTTTTTGGGCGTGCAATAAAACATCAATAAAGAAAAGCATGTCTTCACCGTAAGTGAGATCCTCTCGAAACAATATGGTGTGACGTATTAGCAGCTCTTTTTTTATTAACCACGAATTGGTATTAACATCCATTTTACCTAGAATGAAATCTCTCAACATATCTTTACTATTAGTTACCATCCTTGATTTCACTGAATGACCGTTGTTTAAAAAGTGTTTAGTATGCTTTGTTACTACTACATCACACTGTTTCTCATTACTGTACTGCACCGTTTTTTGCAAAAAGTCTTTATCATAGGTATCATCTGCGTCTAAAAATGAAATGTATTCCCCACTTGCAACGGCAATACCAACATTTCGAGTGAATGACACGCCTTTGTTTTCTTGGGTAAAGCATTTGATTTGATGCGGGAATTGATCGCTATAAAACGTCATGATCTGTTCTGTTTCATCTGTTGAGCCATCGTTTATTAAAATTAATTCAAAAACCTGATTGCTTTGATTTAATACCGACTCAATCGACTGCTTCAATCTAGCACCTTTATTATAGATAGGGATAATAACGGAAACTTTCGGCATTCATCTCGTCTCCTTTTGTAATGAATCATTCACACTATTCATAGCCTGCTCTCTTTTATGGAGCCGATCTTGCGCAAAATATTTCGCAAAAACAATGAAAAGTGGAATCCACCCAACAACCCGTAAGCGAGAGGCAGTACCAAAATTATCATTTGAAATGCTAATTAATAAAAACCAAACGATGACTTGCAACAATATAAATGATTCGATATTCGAAAAATATTTCATTCTTCTTATTAAATAGAAGCTAATGAAGAAAAATACTACGCCTTCTGACACCATTAATAGTAGGGTAGACCCCCCCATAATTTGCCAAGGGAATGGCCCAATAAAATTACTTAACACACTATAAAAATAATTAAGATAAAATAAGATGATATTCGGATGATCAAGAGAAATCCCCATTTGGCTTCCTCCCGCCTCCAAATTGTATTGGCGATATTGTAAAACATCCGCAAACGAAAGCCCTAAAATGGGAAACTTAAAATCTCGGAATAACATATAAAATACGGACAAGCCTACAATTAATAGGCCCCCAACTTTATAAAACTTTATTTTCTTCTTATTTAGTACTTTTAGCGCTAGATAAATCATGCCCCCAACTAAAAAGCTTAATAACGCATATTTTCGATATCCACCAAGCATAAACATAGTAAATAGTAATAACAGTACATTGATCGTTCTTGGCCATTTACCTCGACTAATAAAGACGTTCATAAACAAATAAATGGACCATAAATAAAAGGCATAAATCCAACCATCACGGTAAATGGAAAGTGTCGAGTTAATTAATAAACTAGGATAAAAAGCTAACAATAATGTGACGAATGTTGCGGATAAATGAAAGGCTTTCTGGTCAACTATTTTCTTTAAAATCAATAACGAAATAACTAATATAAAAATATTTGCCATATAATTAAAAAGCCGTAAAACCATGACGTTATCTGTTTTAAATATGCTCAAAATAGCCCCAAGAATCCAAACATGTATGGACGTATATACATAGGGCTCTCCATTCGCAAAATGTTGCGCTTGTTCATAATAGAATTGCCCATCATCCCCACCACCAAAAATCGGTAGTGACAGTCCATTATAGCCGCTATTCATACTTAGAAAATAAAGAGTGGTCGATAGGAGGAAATACAGCAAACTATATCCCACTATATAAATAAATCCTTGTATCTTCATACTTTCGAACTCCCATTAATCGCCACACTAACTGCCATATTCGTCTGCTTTACACACTGTTCCTCATGAGTACCCCAACATTCTTTATTATTAGCGACCTTTTTCACCATTTCTTTACATTCTTCTTTAGACAGGAAGGGAATCATTTCAAGTAATGCAACTAATTTTTCTGCCTCTAAAGGTGTGGCCCGCCCAATATGAATGCCTGGGAAAACATGCTCCTCCTGAATTTCTTCCTCATTCAATAGCTCTTCATACATTTTTTCCCCTGGTCGTAAGCCTGTAAATTCGATTTTAATTTCTTCCTCTGTAAACCCGGATAGTTGAATGAGGTTGCGGGCTAAATCGACAATTTTCACAGGTTCGCCCATGTCCAATACAAAAATTTCACCATTCCCTGCGAGTGTGCCTGCTTGTAGCACTAAACGCGATGCCTCTGGAATGGTCATGAAATAACGTGTCATATCCGGATGTGTTACGGTAACGGGTCCCCCCGTCGCAATTTGCTTTTTGAATAATGGAATGACCGAACCACGAGAGCCTAAAACATTCCCAAACCTGACAGCTGCAAATTTTGTTTTACTTTCTTTCGCTAAATTTTGCACAACCATTTCAGCAATGCGTTTCGTAGCCCCCATTATATTCGGTGGGTTTACCGCTTTATCAGTCGAAATCATGACAAAATTGCCGACATGAAAGTGATCTGCAGCCTCTGCTACATTTTTCGTACCAAATACATTGTTTTTCACCGCTTCATATGGGTTATACTCCATTAACGGTACATGTTTATGGGCAGCCGCGTGATAAATCACATCTGGCTTGTACGCTTCTACAATCTCAAAAATACGCTCCCGATCTTGGATATCCGCAATAATTTGTTTAATGGTTGTTCCTTTATTCAGCTTTTCTGCCAGCTCCATATGGATGTTATAAATTGAATTTTCACCATGCCCAAGAAGTAGAAGTGTTTTTGGCTGGAACTTGATAACTTGACGGCATATTTCAGACCCGATTGAGCCCCCTGCACCGGTTACTAAAATCGTTTTATCTGTGAGTTTTTTGGAGATGGCAATCATATCAAGCTTCACTTCATCCCGACCTAGTAAATCCTCAATATTAATCTCTTTAATTTCATTGACCGCTACTTTACCTGTCATAACATCCTCAATAGCCGGCATGATTTTTACGGGAAGATTGGTTTTCGCACAATCCTTATAAATACTTTGTATACCGATGTGCCCTAAAGATGGAATGGCAATAATAATTTCATCAATGCCGTAATTAGCAACTAACTGCGGAATATCCTTTGTTGTGCCACAAACTGTCACATCCATTACTTTTAGCTGCTGTTTATTCACATCATCATCTACAAACATAACAGGAATAAGGTCTGGATTGGCGGCGTGCTTTAAATTGCGGGCTAGCATTGTTCCCGCTTGACCAGCGCCAACAATGAGTACTCGCTTTAAGTTGGCCGTATTACGAAATGATTCTTTATCATTTAACACACGTAATACAAAACGAGAACCACCGATCATAATAATATGGAGCATCCATGTGATCGCCATTACACGAAAATAAATATC
>DEQI01000348.1:6264-17657 GCA_002360295.1 Planococcaceae bacterium UBA3370 | reverse complement strand
AATGCTGTATGGCCAAATACAATCCCTCCTGGCTTTTCCTGCTCTATAACTGCCATTAATGCTTGACTATAGCCATCAGATGTATAGCTTTTCAGATGTGGATGCTCCACTGTTACAACACGATCCGCTCCATATGTAACTAGCTCGTTCGCCACATTAGCTACTCCATCTCCAACTAGTACCCCTACCACTTCGCCACCGTCAGCAATTTGTTTTGCTGCTGCGATTGCCTCAAATGATACATTACGCAGGCTACCTTCACGAATTTCACCTAGTACTAACACTTTTTTTGACATATAGACCCCTCCGTACCCTAAGTTTGTAAAGTTAAATTACTTTCGCTTCCGTATGAAGTAAATGGACTAGCTCTTTTACTTGTGCTTGTAATTCCCCTGCTAATACACGACCAGCAGCCTTTTGTGGAGGTAAGAAGATTTCAATTGCTTCAATTTTCACTTCCACATCATCTTCATCGATATCTAAGTCATCAAGCTCAAGTTCTTCAAGCGGTTTTTTCTTTGCCTTCATAATGCCCGGTAAAGAAGGATAACGTGGCTCATTTAAGCCTTGCTGTGCTGTTACTAGAAGCGGCAATGAAGTTTCGACTACTTCTGAGTCCCCTTCGATATCACGAACAATTTTCACATTCGCTCCATCGATTTCTAAACTAGTAATAGTCGTTACGTAATTAATGCCTAGCAAATCTGCTAAACGTGGACCTACTTGACCAGAACCGCCATCTATTGCGACGTTGCCAGCTAATATTAAATCTACCTCTTTATCTTTTAAGTATTCAGCTAAAATGAATGCTGTTGAATATTGATCTAGTTCATCTAAATCATCTTCTGTATTAATTAACACTGCCTCATCCGCGCCCATTGCTAATGCAGTACGAAGTTGCTTTTCTGCATCCTCGCCACCGATTGTTACAACTGTCACTTTACCACCTAATGCATCACGTTTTTGAATGGCTTCTTCAATCGCGTATTCATCGTATGGATTGATGATGAATTCAGCACCATCTTCCTGGATTTTGCCACCTGTTACAACAATTTTTTCTTCCGTGTCGAACGTACGTTTCACTAATACAAAAATATTCATTATACAGACCCCCTGAAAGCTGATTTATTTTCCTTTAAAGACCGGTTCACGTTTTTCAATAAATGCTTGAATGCCTTCTTTTGCATCTTCTGATACGAATACTGTGCCAAAACTTTGAGCCTCTGCTGCTACACCATCGTAAAAAGAAGATGGTTTTGAATATTGCAACATTTGTATCGCTGCTTTTAGTGCAACTGGGCTTTTTTTAGCGATTTTCTTCGCTATTTCTAACGTCTTTGGAAGTAACTCTTCTTCTGAAAATGCTTGATTTGCTAATCCCCATTGTACAGCTTCTGTACCTGTAATTGGTTCAGAAGTAAACATCATTTCAGCCGCCTTTGCGACGCCTACATAGCGAGGCAAACGTTGGGTACCTGCAAAACCAGGGATTAAACCAAGCTGTAACTCGGGTAATCCTAGTTTCGCATTGTCAGTTACATAGCGGATATGACAGCCCATTGCCAGCTCCAAACCTCCACCAAGTGCTGCACCATGTATCGCTGCAATGATTGGCTTCGAGAATGTTTCCATACGTTCAAATACTACTTGACCATTATTCGACAACATAGCAAACTCTTCACCTGTAGAAACATCTGTAAATTCTTTTATATCTGCCCCTGCGGAGAAAAATCGACCTTCACCATGTAAAACAATTACGCGAACTGTGTCATCATGTTCAACCGTATCAAGAAATTCATTTACCTCTGCAATCATCCCCCTTGATAAGGCATTCGCTGGGGGTCGCTGTATCGTAACAATCGCTACCCCTTCATCCACTTTCCAACTTAGAAACTCCATTCTCCCACACCCTTCTTAAGCTTTTAAACCACTCAATAGCAACTGTTGAACTTTTGGGGCTTGCTCAAGTAAATCATAACGGTAATCGTTCATCACCCATGATGTCGTTATTTCATCAATTGCGCCAAAAACCATTTGTCGTGCAACACGAACGTCCATCGCCTGATTAAATTCACCTGATAACATACCTTCAATTAAAATTTCGTCTAGTAATTTTAAATACTCTTTTAAAATAGAATTAATTTTTATTCGTATTTCCTTATTCGACTGACGTAATTCTAACTGCGTGACAGTTGCAAGATGGCGGTCATTAGATAGTACACTAAAGTGGTTTTCAATCATTCGACATAGTTTATCAGAAGATGATTCCCCACTTTTAATTATATCTTGTAAATTCTCTACGAAAACCCCCATTTTTTCCTGAAATACAGATATCAGTATATCTTCTTTGTTTTTGAAATAAAGATAAATGGTTCCGTCCGCTACACCTGCCTGTTTAGCAATTTTAGATACTTGTGCTTGATGATAGCCATTTTCGGCAATAGCAATCACTGCAGCATCAATAATTTGTTTATACTTGGGTTTGTTTCGTTTCAAGTTGTTCACCACCAAAAAAAAAATGAAAACATGAATGACTATTCATTCATGTTTCCATATTATATTTTGTTTCGCTATATGTCAATAGTTGGCTGTTGTTATTAATTCGCTTTTAGTTCCTTCATTTTTTGTTTTTCTTCTTCAACCAAAGTCCGTCGTAATATTTTACCAACAGCTGTTTTCGGTAATTCTTGACGGAATTCATAATACCTTGGTACTTTAAAAGCAGCTAAATGTTGACGACAAAAAGCATTTAACGCCTCTTCATTTATGGAATAGCCTTCTTTTAATACGATATATGCTTTCACAGTTTCTCCCCGATAAGGATCAGGTATGCCTGCGACTACACACTCTTGGATGGCTTCATGTTCGTACAATACTTCTTCGACTTCACGTGGGTAAATGTTAAAGCCTCCAGCAATAATCATATCCTTTTTCCGATCAACAACATAGAAATAACCCTGCTCATCCATATACCCTAAGTCACCAGTTAAAAACCACTCTTCATGAAATGTCATCGCCGTTTCTTCTGGTCTCTTCCAGTATCCTTTCATTACTTGTGGACCTTTAATGGCAATTTCACCAATTTCACCAGGAGGTAGTGCGTCAAATTCACCTGAACGTAAAATGACAACATCTGTATCTGGCCAAGGTACACCAATAGAACCATGCACACGTTCGTCCCAAATAAAATTAGCATGCGTAACAGGAGAAGTTTCCGTTAAACCGTACCCTTCTACCAGCTTTCCACCTGTAATTTTCTCAAATTTCTCTTGGACCTCTAATGGTAGTGAGGCAGATCCACTTAAACATGCCTTTATTGAGGATAGATTATATTTTTCAAGCTCTGGATGATTTAACAACCCAATATACATAGTTGGTGCACCTGGGAACAATGTTGGTTTTTGTTTATCAATTGTTTTTAATGCTAATTCGGCCTCAAACTTCGGTAATAAAATCATTTTCCCTTTTTTCATTACCGTTAAAATGAGCACAGTCGTCATTCCATATACGTGGAAAAATGGCAATATACCTAAAATCGACTCTTCTCCATCCTTACATTGATACATCCAAGCATTGCACATCTCCGTATTAGCAATTAGATTTTTATGTGTTAACATTACACCCTTTGGATAGCCCGTTGTACCACCTGTATATTGAAGCAAGGCTAAATCTTCCTCAAAGTCGAATAATAGCTCAAGCTCTTTAGATGGAGCTGATTTCATAATTTCAGTAAATACATGATTCATACCACTATGCTCTACTTTTACACTAAAGCCATATTGTTTCTTTTGAACAAACGGGTATAGTAAGTTTTTCGGAAACGGTAAATAATCTTTAATACCTGTTACAATGACATTTTCTATTTTCGTTTCTTTTAAGATTTTCATAGCACGAGGATATAAGATGTCCATCACTAAAATAATTTTCGCACCTGAATCAGCCATTTGATATTGCAATTCTCGTTCTGTATAGAGCGGGTTTGTTTGGACTACTATTCCTCCTGCATACATCGTACCATAATAGGCGATTACTGCTTGTGGACAGTTTGGTAACATGATGGCAACACGATCGCCTTTCTCCACCCCTAGAGAACGTAAATAGTTAGCAAATTTTAGTGCAGATTCATAGACTTCTTTGTACGTTAACTCTTTTCCCATAAAGTGAATACATACTTTGTCCGGGAACTCATTATACGCATCCGTTAATAATTGCTGTACTGGAATTTCCGGCAATTCAATTGAATGTGGAATTTCCTTTGGATACTTTGATAGCCAAACTTTATCTGTCATCACAATCTCCCCCTTTGTATCAAACTTTAAAATATTCTGATTATTTATTATTATAATTAAAAAAGAATGTGTTTACAATTCATTTCTTCCATTATTTTATAAAATAGCTCGAAAATACCTTATTCATCTATTTAATGTTATGATTTGAATAGTTATTCAACCTATTTCAATCTAGTTATTTTTATAGAAATATTTTTCTGATATAAAATTTTAGGGAATAGTTGGTTATAACTATTATCATTGAATCTATGGTGATAAACGCTGAAGTCATAGCTGGCAACGGCGCATTGCACGGCACAAATTGGAAGTGTTTTTCTACTCTCAACCAAGGGATAGAAGTGGCCTCATGCTAGACAATGCTCATGCTCAAAAACAAAAAGACTGCATGCAATACTCGATATTATTCGAGATTACATACAGTCTCCTATACAACCTATTTTTTACTTATTAATCTTTTAAATTGTAGCTAAATAGTAGATACCTACAGCAATAAAAATGGCACATACAACCATTAATATTTTCGCTAATTTTTCCATTGGTTGCTCACTCCTACAATATACTTGCACCGATAACAAAGGATAGACCGACTGAAATTGTAAAGGATATGAGACCTACTGAACGATTATCATTGGCTATTTCTTCATCTACATTAAAACGAGGTGTTAAAAACTCGAATAAAAAGTAGGCAAAAATCAGTAGAGAAAAACCAAATAACCCCCAACTTAGCATTTCAATAAGCGTTGTATGTCGCTCAATGGAATAACGGAATATATTACAAATCCCTAAGATTTTACCACCTGTAGCAAGTGCTACAGCGACATTTCCATTTCTTATTTCTTCCCAATTTTTATATTTCGTAACGATTTCAAATAAAACCATCGATACGATAAGACAAAGGACGACTACACTAAAATAGCCGGCTGTTTCGACTAGTGGATGTCGCCAAAAAGTTGAAGCAAGCACTTGCTCATCCCCTTTTCCTTTATTTCAACTCTACAACTGTAACGCCAAAGCCACCTTCTCCTGCCTCTCCGTATCGGAAAGATTTCACACGCTTATGGCCTTTCAAGTAGCTTTGAATCCCTTGACGTAAAGCACCTGTCCCTTTGCCATGTATAATTGATACACGAGGATAGTTCGCTAAAAGTGCATCGTCTAAGTATTTCTCCGTACGAATTAACGCATCCTCATAGCGTTCGCCACGCAAGTCTAATTCAAGCTTTACTATATTATTACGATTTTTGACATTTGTCATGATTCGCGTTTGTTGCTCTTTTTCTGGCTTTATATATTCCAAATCAGCTTCATTCAGCTTCATTTTTAAAATACCAATTTGCACAACCCATTCATTAGTAGATACTTTTTCAATTAAAGTACCTTTTTGCCCATAGCTGAGTACTTTTACTTCGTCACCTACTGCTAGATTTTGCATTCTTTCTCGTTGTGCAATCGCTTTTTGTAACACTTTATTTTCTTTTGGAGCTGCTTCATCTAATCGTTTTTTCGCATCGATTAGTTCATGCTCTTTGACTACTTTACTTGCATTTTTTCGCATTTCGCGAAGCTCGGCAATAATTGCTTCTGCTTCACGTTTCGCTTCATCAACGATTTTTCGCGCTTTCTCTTTCGCTTTTTTCTCTAAGCTTTCTTTTTTCTCATCATAGGTGCGGATGCGCTGTTCTAATTGTTCATGTAAGTATTGAGCTTCCTCAAGTAATGCATGCGCCTCATCCGCTTCACGTTCAGAACGGACACGACTTTCTTCAAGAGAGGCAATCATAGATTCCACTTCATGACGGTCTGTGCCAGTAAAGGATTTCGCCCGATTAATAATATCTGCTTTTAAACCAAGACGTTTCGAAATTTCAAAAGCATTTGATCGACCCGGTACCCCAATTAATAAGCGATAAGTAGGACTTAAGGTTTCCACATCAAATTCCACGCTTGCATTGACCACACTAGAACGATTATAGCCATATGCTTTTAATTCTGGATAGTGGGTTGTAGCCATTACTCGCGCACCGTAGTCAACCACTTCATCTAAAATTGAAATGGCAAGTGCCGCCCCTTCTTGCGGATCCGTTCCTGCACCTAGCTCATCAAATAAGATAAGCGATTTATCATTAAATTTGCTTAATATATCAACTATATTCACCATATGAGATGAAAAAGTAGATAAAGATTGCTCAATAGATTGCTCATCACCAATATCAGCAAATATTTGTTCGAATACAGCTAACTCCGATCCATCTAATGCAGGAACTGGTAGACCACATTGTGCCATAATAGTGCAAAGTCCGACTGTTTTTAATGTGACCGTTTTCCCTCCTGTGTTCGGACCTGTAATGACGATTGCTGTTACTTCACGACCGAATTCGATTGTATTCGCTACCGCTTCTTCAATTGGTAATAGTGGATGACGCGCACGTACTAAGCGCGTATAGCCTTCCTTGTTCATAATCGGCTTTGTACATTTATTCGCTTGACCATATTTAGCTTTTGCTAAAATAACATCAATTTCACTTAATAATTGTACTAGCACGAATAAATCATGCCCTACTTCTTCTACCTTTGCGGTTAAAGCAAGTAAGATTTTTTCAATTTCTGCTTGTTCCTTCATTTTTAATCGTTGTATTTCATTATTCGCTTGTACAACAGCATCCGGTTCAATAAATAATGTTTGACCAGATGAAGATTGATCATGAACGATTCCACCATAATGGGAGCGATATTCTTGTTTGACAGGAATAACATAGCGGTCATTACGAATCGTCACGATTAAATCCGAAAGCATTTTGGCAGCATTACTTCCGCGAGTTAAGCTTTCTAATTTTTGACGAACTTTTGCTTCTTCTGCTCGTAATGATTGTCGAATCGTACGAAGTGTTGAACTTGCCGAATCAAGAACAGCACCATTTTCATCGACACAATCGTTAATTTCATGCTGTAATGCAGTTAAAATTGGCATCTGCTCTTTGCGTTCAATAAAATGCGGGATATCAATGTCTTCTTCACTTTCCAAATCTTCTATGAAGTTGCGTAAAATTCTACTTGCTCGAATTGTACTCGCAATTTCCATTAACTCCATAGGCGACAGCATGCCACCTATTTGGGCACGTTTTGCATGTGGACGTACGTCAAAAATCCCGCCCATTGGTACATTACCCTTGACGCGAAGAATTGATAATCCTTCATCCATTTCCTCTAATAATTCAACTACTGTTTCAAAATCTATTTCGGGAACAAGCTCTTCAATAGCTGATTTCCCGATAGAAGATGTACAAAAGCTTGCGACTTGCTCTCGTACTTTATCAAATTCTAGTGTTTTCAATGCTCGTTGTTCGATCATGAAAAACACCCCCTATATTTATTTATGTTTACCGATAAATGCTTCAAATTTATCTATAGACCATGTATTGACGATTAATTCTTTTTTTATCCATGCTTTTTGTGCATAGTTTGTCCCAACTTCCATAAAACGTAGCTGATCAATGGCATGTGCATCTGTATTTATAGCAATTGGTACGTTTTTCTCCATTGCTAATTGCAGATGCTCTATGCATAAATCAAGTCGATAGGGATTGGCATTTAACTCTACTATTTTACCGTACTTTGCTGCCCAATCAATTAGTTGTGGCACATCCGGATCATAGCCACCACGCTGCCCTACTATTCTCCCTGTTGGATGGGCAATCATATGCACATAAGGATTGGTAACCGCCGTATAAAGACGTTCCATTATTTTATCTTGTGATTGTGTGAAGCTCGAATGAATGGAAGCAATAACAAAATCAAGCTCTTTTAGTACATCATCCGAAAAGTCTAACGTACCATCAGGTAAAATGTCCATTTCTGTCCCTCTAAATAGACGGAAATTCGGATGTGCTTCATTAAAAGCATAAATTTCGAGCTTTTGCTTATTCAGTCTCTCCGGTGTTAGTCCATTTGCAACTTTTAAAAACTGTGAATGGTCAGTAATAACAGCATATTGATAGCCTCTATTGATTAAAGCCTCTCCCATTTCTGTGACTGAGTGCGCCCCATCTGACCACGTTGTATGCAAATGAAGATCTGCTACAATATCACTAAGTTTTACTAAACCGTCTAGTTCATCTAAACGTTCTAGTTCCTTCCCTGATTCTCGAACCGTTGGCGGGATAAATGGCAAATCGAAATGGGCAAAGAATTCTTGCTCCGTCTCAAAAGTTGCTATTGTACCGTCTGGCTGTTCAACACCATACTCACTAATTTTCTTACCTTGTGATTTAGCCAGCTGACGCATACGCACATTATGGTCTTTCGAGCCTGTAAAATGATGCAGTGCTGTTGCATATTCAGCCATTGTGACTAAACGAAAATCAACACTAACCGGCTCCTCTCGGTCGAGAACAACAGAAATTTTCGTATCACCAGCCGCAATGACTTCTAACACGGCAAGCTGGGATAGGATGGCTTCTCGCACTAGTTCATTTGCTTCAGTTGCAATAATAAAATCAACATCCTTGCTCGTCTCACTGACACGGCGGAAGCTGCCTGCTACAGAAAATTTTTGTACTTCTTTTATGCTAGCAAGCAGTGTATTGATTTCATGCACAACAGGCTCTAATTGCCAAATTGGTAACCGTTCTGCACGAGTACCGAAGTTCATTAATTCTTTTAATATTTTTTCTTCCGTTTTTGCACCAAAGCCTGCTAACTCTCTAACTATCCCTGCTTCACAAGCTTCCTGCAAAGTAGCTGCATCGATAATATTTAGCTCTTGGTATAGTTTCGCTAGCTTTTTCCCACCGAGTCCTGGTAATTTCATTAAAGGAACTAAACCTTTAGGTACTGTTTCCTCTAGCTCCTTTAACACCGTGGATTCGTTTGTTTCAATTAATTCTAAAATAATCGCTGCTGTCCCTTTTCCAACACCTTTTATTGCCGTAATATCCTCTATTTCACTTAAACTTCGCTCATCAGCTTCTAATGCTGCGGCTGCTTTTCGAAAGGCGGAAACTTTAAATGGATTTTCACCTTTTAATTCTAAATACAGAGCAATTTTTTCAAGTGTACGAATAATTATTTTTTTATTCATGTGATCTCTCCTTAAAAAAGCTTCCCCCAGTAGTCGAGAGAAGCCATAAGCATCTTATTTCGAGTAAATATACCACCAGTTTTGGAACAAGCTCGTTAATATTGGCGTATTTTCAAGCATTAATCCTGTTAAAATCGATTTACTTAATACATTTTGTACATTTTCAAGTGGTAATAAAGCAATGACATAAAGACCAATAAAAATGATAATATAAAATTCTAGGAAACATAATACTGCTCCAAGTAAGCGATTCACTGAACTTAAAACAGGTAAATAAGTTAAGAAATCAAACATTGATCCTACAATTTGCAACGCAATTTTTACAGCATAAAAAATGACAGCAAAAGCAATGACTCGATAAAATGTTCTGTCAACATCTAATGTGTCTAATATAAGTGTAGCTGTACTACCTTCTGTAAAGCCAGGATACGGAATCCAAAACACAAACTTTTCTGCTAACGGTTTATAATAAATATATGCTACGATGAGTGCAATAAAAAAGCTACCAATATGAATTGCCTGAAGGATAAAGCCACGTTTGGCACCAACAACTAAACTAGCAATAAAAATAAATAATAGAATAATATCTAACATGTAAATCAACCCTTTAATTTTTTCAATTCTTCTTCTAGTACTTCCACTCGTTCTTTTAATTGTAGTATTTCGTGCACGGAATTGACTGCTGTTAGAACCGCTAGCTTGGTGCTATCTAAAGATGGATTATGTACACTAATTTCACGCATTTTATCGTCTACAATTGAAGCAACTAGTCGCATATGACCTGCTGTTTCTGTTCCAACCATTTTATATGTATGACCGTATATTTCAACTGAGATTCGATTTTTTTCATGTTCAGCCAAAGTGATACCTCCCAAAATCATAAGCAACGACAGACATTCAAGCAGGTAGCCATTCAATAAAATAAACGCAAGTTCATTCCCTGTTCGATTTTCTGCAATTTTCATAATACATATCATACCATGAAACAGTTTTAAATGGGAATAACGAGAGAAGAAAGGAACGAGACTATGTCGAATATTGTACTACTCTTAAACGAAAACCAACAAAAGGAAGTTAAATCTTATTATGCCACTAATTTCATCAATCGAAACGCTCCCGGCGTCATTTTTGCCGCAAAACTATCAGATACATCAATAACTATGTACAAATCTGGAAAAGTGATGTTTCAAGGTGCTGGGGCTAGTCGAGAAGCGGCTCGATGGGGTACTGCAAAAGTGAATACACTTAAAACCACTACAAAAGGAGACACTTTACCAGAAAACTTTGCTACTATGTCGGTCATTGGCTCTGATGAAACAGGAACTGGAGATTATTTTGGGCCTGTAACTGTTGCAGCCGTTTACGTTCCGACTGAAAAAATTGCCCTCGTTCAAGAGTTAGGTGTGAAAGATTCTAAAATGCTTACTGATACTTATATTCAGCAAATTGCACCCGATTTAATGAAAGTTTGTCCACATAGTATTTTGACTCTACGAAACGATAAGTATAATTCAATACAAGCAAAAGGCTATTCACAAGGAAAAATAAAAGCATTACTGCACAATCAGGCACTAAAACATGTATTAAATAAAATTGCCCCTGCCACACCACAACATATTTTAATTGACCAATTTGCAGAACGTGGTGTGTATTATAATTACCTTAAAAACGAAAAAGAAATTGTCCGTGATCATGTATTATTTTCGACAAAGGCAGAAAATTTGCATGTCGCTGTTGCAACAGCTTCGATTTTAGCACGTTATGCATTTTTAAAGGAAATGGATCGTCTTGCGGATATCGTAGGCTTCCCTTTACAAAAAGGTGCCAGCAATAAAGTGGATGAAATGGCCGCTCGTATATGGTTAAAATACGGTGAAGCTACATTGCGTTCAATAACTAAGTGGCATTTTGCAAATACTGAAAAAGCACGTAAACTAATGATAAAAAAACAAGCCCATCGATAATAAGAAAAGCGCAAGCGCCTTGTTCAGCCCCGACAAGCGCTGGAAGGCCCGTATTGAAAGCAT
>DEQI01000348.1:1103-6195 GCA_002360295.1 Planococcaceae bacterium UBA3370 | reverse complement strand
AGGCGCTGGAGCTAGACACATAATAAAAGCTCAGGCGTCCTGTTCTGCCTGGACATTATTTATTCCCATATACTATTTTTAAAATTTCCTTAATAATATAAATAAGCCCGAAGATTTTTTCTTCGGGCTTGATTTCACTGAAAAACCTTCATGAAATTAAAACTGTCTGGCTTTTGCTTCGGACCTCAAGATTTGGTTATGAAGTGTTATCTCCGTTTGACCACAAACTTGAGATTTTGAATGCTTAATCCTTGTCCAGTTTTGGTGGATTTTCTGAGATTTTGGATCTAAACGGTCCGATTTGCTCATTACATTCCCTCCTATTCACGTTGGAACTACTAGTGAAACCTTTCATAGTATGGACGGCTACTTAATCATTATGCATATTAATTTATCACTTACTAGTTTCCTTCCCTTTCAGGAATTAATTCCTTAGGTTTTTTACATATATCACAAAAAACAGGACTTTCTCATAAGTTAAAAACTTATCGAAAAGTCCTGTTTTTTCACTTTTTATTTTTGTGATGCTTGATAACCTTCGCGTTTTGTTACATCTACTCTTTTTAAGAAGAAAGCAAGTAATAATGCAACAGCTGAAATCATTGTTGCTACCATAAATGTATAGTTAATACCGTCTAACATGGCTGTTTGACCAATTTGTGCTGTCATTTCTGCAATTTGCGACTCTGTCGGTGTTACACCGCTTGCCGCCGCTTTCGCTTGGGCTTCTGCTGCTAGCTCAGCACCACGTGTTTTAATATGAGAGTTCATAATGGTAACAAGAACAGCCGTTCCAATTGCACCAGAAACTTGCTGAACAGTATTGTTGATCGCTGTACCATGTGGATTCATTTTCATCGGTAATGAATTTAAACCATTTGTCATAATTGGCATCATTACTAATGACATCCCCATCATTCGTACCGTGTATACTGTGATAATATACGCATAGGAAGAATCCATTGATAGTTTCGTTAAAAAATATGTAGCAAGTGTTGTAATAGATAAACCAATTGTTGCTAATATTTTCGGTCCATATTTATCAAATAATTTACCTGTAATAGGAGACATTAACCCCATTAGAATAGCCCCTGGAAGCATCATTAATCCTGCATCTAAAGGAGAAATCCCACGAACTGTTTGAATATATGCTGGCGTTAAAATCATCCCTGAGAACATTGCTACTGACACAACCATGGAAATGACTGAGGCTAGAGCAAACATCGGGTATTTGTAAATACGTAAATTTAATAACGGTTGCTCCATTTTTACTTGTCGTACGATAAAGAGCAATAAGCTAAGTCCACCCACAATAATTGTGCCGTATACTTCAGGTACATCCCAGCCTTTTGACCCAGCTGAACTGAATCCATATAAGAGACCACCAAAACCAATTGTAGATAATACAAGTGAAAGATAATCGAGCTTCACATCACGTGTTTCCATGACGTTTTCTAACTTCCAAATACCTAATAATAAGCTGATTACTGCAAATGGAATAATCATTTCGAATAATAAACGCCAATCATAATGCTCTACAATCCATCCGGATAACGTTGGTCCGATTGCTGGAGCAGCAATCATGACTAAGCCGAAAATCCCCATTGCCGCACCGCGTTTTTCAATCGGGAAACTAGACAACATAACGTTCATTAATAAAGGAGACATCGTTGCCGCCCCTGCCGCTTGAACCATACGTCCAGCAACTAATACGCCAAATACTGGTGCAACTGCTGCTAATATTGTTCCTAGTAAAAATAAAGACATAGATACTATAAATATAGTTCTATTTTTAAATTTAGTAATAAAGAAGGCAGATGCAGGTACTAATACACCACTTACTAGCATATAGCCCGTTGACAGCCATTGTACCGTTGAATAATCCTCAATTCCTAAATCTATCATAATTGTCGGTAAAGCTACATTGAGTAACGTATTATTTAAAAACGCAACAAATGCACCTACAAACAAGATGATGATCATTAAATATGGAGGTTTTTTAGTTTGTAAATCTTGATTCATTTTAGCCCCTCACAATTCATTTTTCTCTCTATTGCTATTCGCTTGATTTATTTTATACTCAGAGTCCAAATTAATCAACAATTTTATACCGATAAGTCCAAAACCATTGAAATTAAAACCTTTTCATTATAGACTAACAGTATAACAACATATTAAAAGGGGCGCTTATGAATACTCGAAAACAGAAAGTGATTGAGTCATCACTACAACTATTTATCGAAAAAGGGTTTCAACAAACTTCTATACAAGACATTTTAGATCGTGCAAATATTTCTAAAGGTACTTTTTATAATTACTTTTCCTCCAAAAACGAATGCGTTTTAGCCATTTTAGAGCAAGCTCGTTATGAGGCGAGTTTACGCCGACATGAATTATTAATCGGTAAAGATAAACGAGATCTCAACGTTTTTGCAGAACAAATCATTGTCATCATGAAAATTAATAAAGAACAAAATTTATTCGCATTTTTTCAAGGGCTACATCAGTCATCTGATAATGAGCTAAAAAAAGCTTTAGCGCATCATCACCTTTATGAAATTGAATGGATATCAGAAAGATTTACAGATATATTTGGGGAAGAAGCGGGGCCATATTCATTTGAATTAGCTATTAACTTTTCAGGAATGTTACAACATTTGGCATTAGTATGGCATTATATTCATGACACACCAATCGAACCAAGTCGTCTTGTTCATATTGCTTTACGAAACATACAAGCATTGTTGCCAACTCTTATTGAAGCAGGCGACATATTACTCGGTTCAGATGCTATTCGCATACTAAATAAAAAAATAAGTCGAAAACCATATTCAAAAGAACAAATAGTAGAACAAATAAATGGGTTTAATGGACAGCTAGTCAATGAACCAAATGAAGTAGGTGAACAACTATCTACATGTCTCGCCGAAGAATTTAATCTCGAAGTGCCGCGCATCCATGTGATTAAAGTATTATTAAAGCCTTTCCGCGAAGCTTTTCATAGTACAATGCACGAAGCCGAATCAATCGAGTTATGCAATATTATGTGGCACTATATTCATACGCAAACTAAGAAAAAATAGAGGATTTTTTAAAAGGAAGTGGGCGTCCCATACAATGGACACGCCCACTCTTTTTATTCTTATAAGCAATAGTTTACATACCTTACTTCAAGTAAAATAAACCACCATTAATAATTTCCAACTTAATTTTCGGATTATATCTTTCATCTAAAGCTGTTTTTTCAACTTCATAACATTCGGGCCGATTTTCAACACCTTCATAAAAGTATTCTAAAACTCTCAAGTCTCTCTGCCATCTTTTTGCAGATTCTTCAGCCCAAAAATGATCATCTTGTTGAATCATTTCTTCAATAGCAACCTCTAATCTTTCAAGTGCTCGTTGTGGTTTTATAATGGCTTGTACTAAAAAGCAGCTTTCTGGTTGATCGGAAGTGAGATTCAATTGCATTAATGATTCGTGAAAGTTTTGCACAAGTTGACCAGTTAACAAATTTAGGCCAAATGAATACAACATTTCCTTCGTTCGATCACTGCAATACGATACTTTATAATTCACACTAAGCCAGGGCGTTAGAATAATCTGCCTATCCATTGATGCTGTTTGTTCATACATTTTGACAAATGCGCCGAGCTCTTTTGTTACTTGAAAAAGCTGATTTAATCGTTGGGAACCAAATTGCACCATTTCACCTTGCTGATTACTATTAAGACCTGTAATAAAGGTAACTTGCGAGGGATTCGGCTCGCCATTTGTTGCCTCTACATATTTCCAATAAAATGGACGATTCATGATTTTTTTATCCATATCAATTGTTAGCTGGACCGTAAGCGCACCATTATTATCATGAATAATAGCGCATTGATTTTCCTGAAAAAATTGCGTCAAAAAAACATGTACTTGTTGCGGATACACATTCATCCACCTCTTTTGCAATCAGTTGTATAAACTTTCAAACTAGGCTAATACTTTTATAGCCTTAATGAAATTTACAAGCGTGTTAATTTTCCTTTTTCTTTTAATTGTAGTTTAAGGAAGTTGATTTCCTCTACGGTTGACTCACTTTCCGCAGGTACAGCTTTAACTAATTTATTTCGGCTAGTACCGAAATAAATTAGTTGAAGCTCGTGCTGTTCCTGCGGGAGTCGAGTCACCTTCGCTCCAATCAACTATAAAGTGTCTTTTATTAATTATTCTACTAAAGAAATTAAGCTTTTTACCTACTAAAATTTAGATAATCAACACACATGTGAAATTTATATTGTTTTTTTATAATCTGTTAAAATGGCATCTAAGTCCCCTACTACTTTTTCAAATACATTAATTTTCGTTTGCAGCAAATCTAATATATTGTCTTCAATCGTATTTTCGATGGCTAAATTATAAATATGCACATCCTCTTCCTGTCCAAGTCGATGAACACGACCAATCCGTTGCTCTAGCTTCATTGGATTCCATGGCAAGTCATAATTAATTACATGATGGCAAAATTGCAAGTTGATCCCTTCTCCACCTGCTTCTGTCGCAATAAGCACTTGAGCTTGCTCCTTAAATAAATATTTCATATAATCACGCTTACTTTTGTTGTATTTTCCATTAAAAAGTACACTTGTAATTCCTTTTGTATGCAAATACCATTGCAAATAAATTTGAGTAGCTCTATATTCTGTAAAAATAATCACTTTGTCATTTGCTTGCGCAATAATTTCTATTGTTTTTTCAGCTTTTGAATTGATGTCTAGTGACATTATTTTATTTAATAATTGTTGTACATAGTCCGTCTCTTCTTGCTCAACACAATTCTCTAGCATCTTACTTAATGTGAGAGCTGTCGCTTCTTTACTACTGCACATTTCTTTTTGTAAAGTAATTAAGGACATGGAATTAGCGAAATGAGGAGATACTTCTTTAAGAGTTTCCAGCATGTCATATGCTTCTTGCTCTTCTTTTGTAAATTGAATAGCGATAGTTTGAACACATCTGCTCGTCCACTCAATACCGGTCTCTTCTCGTCTATTTCTGACCATGACTTGATTGACTAGCTCTTTTAAAAATTCATCATGTTCTAAAT
>DEQI01000348.1:0-1050 GCA_002360295.1 Planococcaceae bacterium UBA3370 | reverse complement strand
TTTAATAATGACACTAAATAAAACAATTCAAATACATCATTTTGTATAGGTGTTGCGGTTAATAATAAACAAAACTTTTTCTTTAACCCTTGAACGAATTCATAAATTTGCGTTTTATGGTTTTTCAATTTATGAGCTTCATCTATGACAATGATGTCATAATTTTGCGCATAGATCAGCTCTTTATGAGGACTTTTTTTCGCCGTATCCATACTCATAACAACTATATCGTATTGCTCGATTGGATATTTTTTTCTATAGGCAATTGCCGGTATATGAAATTTCATATTTAGTTCTTCTACCCACTGATTAATAAGGGAAGCTGGTGCTAGTATGAGCGCTTTTTTGACAAGTCCACGAATCATATATTCTTTTAAAATTAAGCCTGCCTCAATGGTTTTACCTAACCCTACTTCATCCGCAAGAATTGCCTTACCGTTCATTCTTTCAATAACAGTCGTTGCAGCTTCTATTTGGTGTTTTAATGGTGTTAAGCTTGGCAAGTACTTCACACATTGCAAACCAGAAAATTCGGTAATAAGATTTGCTTTAACAATTTCATAATTCATTTTGTAAAGTGTCCAACTATCCCACTGATCCACACTGTCTAACTTATTCAAAAAAAGATTTTGCCACTCAGACGACCTTTCGATGATCATGTTTATCACCTCTAGGATTAGATTGTCCCAAAAACGAAATACTATGTTGTATAAGCATGATCTTTAAATAAAGAAAAACGAGCTGACTTTTTATAAGCAGCTCGCTAAATAAGGACAGAAATCACCCCAAAGTTATAGTGAGGGGTCATTGTTTTTCAAAAATACTTTGCCGGTATACTAAAGTGCCTTTAGAGCTATATAATAATCAGCTCTTTTATTGACGAAATGAAGTCGGGTCAATTAATTCAATAAATCTTTTCGTAGCCCGTGATAATGGAACCGTTTTTAAATAACAAATCCCAATGCTACGTGGGGGGATATGTTCTTGCAATGTCAGTTCATATAAAATCCCTTTCTCCAAATAATCCTTAGCAAACTCTTTTGTTACACA
>DEQI01000138.1 GCA_002360295.1 Planococcaceae bacterium UBA3370 | reverse complement strand
GTAAAACAACCAAGTATATCAGGGAATTCTACAGTAATGCCATTAGAATTATAATTAAAAATAGCTGGGTAAATATAACGATTTTTTTTCATAAATGACTAACCTCCAATATATGAGGACTCCTTGTTAAGCCCTGTTTGTTATAGTCTTGCTTATCTAGTTTTAGAGGTAAGTCTAACTTAGGATGGGGAATGGTAGGTACCCAGTCTCTTTTTGTAGGATGTTTATATTGGCGAGGACTGCCTCTAACACGGTCTATGTACCAATTATCCTTTGAAAATCATTTCTATATCTAGTCTATCATATGTGTAGGTATAAGTACATAGATTTTTGTTATAAATATTGATTAATTTGTATATTTATTAAATTTAACATATTCAATCATGAGATTATATTATATTAATCAATAAAATCGTTAAATATTGACCTGTCAATTCAACGATATGGTATATAATTTTATATTTACCTATTTAGTTAATTGAAAACATAAAGTAGTATGATATGTATAAACAGGATTTAAATGAAATGCCATGGGAGGAAAATCGAGTATGACAACATTACATCTTGTAGAAAATTATCGAAATAACAACCTATTACGTGATAGTTTTTTTGCATTAGCAAAGAAAACGTTCGATTTACAGTTTGACGAGTGGTATGAAAAAGGATTTTGGAATGATTCGTACCAATGTTTTTCCATTGTAGATGGAGACAAAATAGTTGCAAATGTATCGGGAAGTGAAGTGGATTTACTTATTGAAGGGAAAAATTACAAAGCATTACAAATTGGCACAGTAATGACTGATCCAGATTATCAAGGGCAAGGTTTATCAAAACAATTAATGAATGCACTACTAGCAAAGTACGAGAAGGATATTGATATTTTCTATTTATTTGCAAACGAAACTGTGCTGAATTTTTATACGAAATTCGGTTTTGAAAAACGTGATCAAAGCACGTATACAGTTCCCGCATATCTCGTGAATCAAAAAAAGTGTGCTTTTCGAAAGCTAGATATAGATCAAAATAATGATCTTTCCTTTTTATTTGATATTGTAAAAAAACGCACGCCAATAAGTAAGACGTTTACAACAGAAAATGCACCGAGTTTAATTATGTTTCATTGCTTAAATAGTTATAAAGAACATATTTATTATAGTAATGAATTGGAAGCTGTTGTTATATATGAACAACAAGACGCTAAAATAATTGTTTACGATATTATTTCTAGAAACACTGTTTCAGTATTGAAGGTATTGGCTGCGTTAAAATCAAATGATGTACAACAATTTGATTTATGTTTTACACCAAATAAAGATATTCCTTTTGAAAAAGGGATATTTATCGATTCTGGAGCGCTGTTTGTAAAATGCCGCCAAGGTGTCGATTATCCGAATGCGGTTTTATACCCATATACATCTTTAGCATAAATTTTATCTTTCGAGAATCTTCTATGGTATGACTATCGTGAATAAAAAAGGGAGGTGGGTGGAAATGGAACAAACAATTCAACTATTTGAAAAAAACTTTAATAAAATCAAGGAATATGCTAGCTGGACTATCGATAAAAGGGTTTTATTTATGCTTGCTTCGTATTATACGTCGCGTCAAGAAGAATTTAATGTGCAACCTTTCCAGGAAGTAATTAACATTATAAAAGAGCAGGCACACTGGTACTCTATACCACGTACAAATCAATTATTGCAATTCACATATGCAATGCATTTTTCAAAAGCTGAAAATAAGAAAGAAGCTATCTTAGAAGTTTTAGAAAACTATAAAATATTGCGTGCTGAAAAGTTTGCTAATACAAGTTATACGTATATTGCGGCATTGTTTTTAACTGCTACTAATAAAGAGCAACAGTCTAAAAATGCTCGTAAATTATATAAAGAAATGCATAAAAAACATAAATTTTTAACTTCAAATGATGATATTCCAATTGCAGTTATGCTTTCTTCCGATGATACAAATGATGCAGAACAACGGGCAAATACAATGCGTCTTTATTATGATGAATTAAGAAAGGCTAAGTTTCCTCAAGGAAATGAATTACAAGCGTTATCCCAAATATTAACACTTACAAGTAATGAATTTAATGCTCAATTAAGTAATTATGTAGTTAAAATAAAAGAAACACTTGAAACCAATGGGATAAAGATAAAAACATCCATGTTTATTCAGTTAGGATTTTTAGCGTTAATTGGAATTAATGATGAGAAGCTAGAAGAACTTGTTGCTTTATATGAAGTTTTCTCTAAGAAGAAATACTTTAAGTGGTATAAGAATGAAGCTTTAGGTGTAGCCATACAACAACTATTACCTACAATGGATCGCTCGAAATTCGAACTACTATCTATAGTGTCACTTGAAATGTTTTTGCAAATGCAATATGCAATCATTGCCTCTGCTGCAATTACTAGTGCGGCAGCTACTTCGTCAGGAGGCAGTGAGTAACTCTAAGAATGTATAAGGAATTTAATATGACGGGCTTTCCTGTTAGTTTTTATATACAGGGAAGTCTTTTTTATTTGAAAATAGGAAATCTATGTTCTAATTAAACTAGAAAATATTGTTATAAATACATATAAAATGTATAATTATAGTTCTAAATCGGTATACTAGAGAATTTTTTGTGTATGACAAATATTATTACATTTCGAAAGGGAGGATATATAAGTGAATCGTTTGAATTTAGTAACATTAGGGGTCCGAAATATTGTACAATCAATTGAATTTTATCGAAAAGTATTATGTTTTGACGTATATGTATATGGAGATGCAGCGGCTCCATCAGTAGCTTTTTTTAATAATGAAGGCTCCAAAATTTCTTTATATCCATTGGAAGAACTAGCTAAGGATATAAACTCGGATGCACCGCCTGCTATTACTCCTGGTTTTTCTGGTTTTACACTTGCTTATAATGCAAAATCGAAACAAGAAGTAGATGAAATTTTTGTAACTTTACAAAGCAAAAATGTGTCTATAGTTAAATCACCGGAACATGTTTTTTGGGGTGGCTATAGCGGCTATTTCCAAGATCCAGATGGCTACTATTGGGAAGTTGCGTATGGTGAATCATGGGAATTTGATGAGCAAAATATGTTAGTTATTAAATAACTTATGTATATGTTAATCAGAACAATTCAAAAACAAGATGATGCGATTTTAGTTAATTTAATTCTTGAATTGGGTTACCAAATGACATTAGACGAAGTAAAGAAACAATATGACATGTTAAGAATACATCCGGATTATGAAACTTTAGTAATAGAAAAAAATGGGACAGTCGTTGGGTTTGCTAGATTATGTAAAGTCTATTTTTTTGAAGCCCCGGGGAATTATGCTAGAATTTTAGCTTTTGTTGTGAGTGAATCTGTTCGTCAACAAGGAATTGGAAGGAAGCTATTGCAAGCATGCGAGCAATGGGCAATGGAACAAGGTTGCAATACTATAACATTAAATAGCGGCAATCGAGCAGAAAGGGAAGCTGCACGTCTATTTTATACGGAAAATGGCTTTCTAGCAAAAAGTACGGGGTTTTCGAAAGAGTTACTGATTTGAAATTGCGGTTAAGTATCGAAACCATGCATTTGCATTTATTGGAAACATTTATAATTCTGTGTGTATGAACATGGTCAATACATCATTCTCTGTGTATGCTCTTATTTAACAATTAGATGTAGGTAGCGGACAGAGAAAATGGATAGAATGAAAGTAAGCAATGGTTTAGGAGATTAAATATCTCAACCGTTGCTTTTTTGATACCTTAGATTTCCTTTTCTGTGTAGACTGAGCTTTGGGTTACTTCTTTTGTTTCTTTTCTGTAGGAGGCACATGGTGTTTGTTAATTTTATAAAAAAGGTTGCAAATTTCTATTATTTTAATACTATTTCATATTAATTTCACATCTTTTTGATAAAGTAAGTTGTGATGATGAATAATGATTTTCATTATCAATTTACTAGGAATTTTAGGAGGATTTATTTTGCA
>DEQI01000328.1:6683-10806 GCA_002360295.1 Planococcaceae bacterium UBA3370 | reverse complement strand
CATATGAGATGGTGCTTGCATGTTTGGACCTGGTGCTGGTATTTGTAATCCTGCAAATTGTCCAAATGCTCCACCAACACTTACTAAATGCCAAGCAAGCCAACCTAATGAATTATGACCTTCCACAATGGCTTGGCTCATTTTGTCATCTGTAATTGCTTTCATAACATTTAATGTCCCTTTTGAAGATACATGCCATTCCTTTGAAAAATCTTCTACTGTACGATACATACTTTATTCCCCCTAATCTTTTATACATTCAGCATAATGAAAGGTTTACATGTTTTCAAATATATTTTTCTAATACTCTCCAAACCTCGACTTTTTCTTCAAAGGATTTTATATTTCTACCTGGAATAGGACTAGTGGATGGCATTTTTTCATAATCTCTCCCTGCAAGTATAGGCAACCCTATATGCTTTTTAAAAACATCAAACGATTTACCACCATTAAATAATATCGCTTGTATTTGGGGGTAAACAGAAAAAAGCCATTCAAAATCATTTGGTATTTCATTGCGAATTGTAGCATCTAAACTCCCCTGACGTTCGCATGATTGAATCGTATCCCATAAACCAATGCTATGTTTTTTTAATAGTTCAAGCCGAGCTAAATACTCATCTGGCATGACTTGGCCTATTATTGTACCTATTAATGGCCAAAAGTGGTTACGTGGATTCCCATAGTATTGCTGTTTTTCAAGAGACTGTACACTAGGCATTGACCCTACAATTAGCACTCGAGTATTAGCATCTACTATAGGTGGTAATATATTATGTTTCATTTGACCCTCCTTTTGGAAAACGATAAAAATACAGTATGTTGTTCGCTTTGCTTGTTTACCCGCACCACTACAATTTTTATCGGTGCATTTTTCATGTTATCACTATCGCTCAAAAAGAAGGTATCCCCAAGTTTAACATGGAGATACCTTCTATTATTTATTCGGTAATTTGTACGTTATGAATTTGGTAAATACCCGTTGCATCAACAGAGAAACCTGTCACTTTATTGCTTACCCCTGTTAAGTAGGCTTGATGATGAATAAACGCTGCAGGTGCTTCTGTATTAATTAGCTCCTGTACATCTTTATAGATTTCCGCACGCACGGTTGCATCCGTTTCCACACGTCCCGCTTCTAATAATTGATCTACTTCTTGATTCGAGAAGAATGTACGGTTATTATTTCCCATATCTGATGAGTGGAATAGTGGATAAAGTGCACCGTCTGCATCTCCAGTAGATGGAGACCAGCCTAAAATAAACATATCATGCTCACCTGTTGCAGTTTTATCTAAATACGCGCCCCACTCCATTACTTCAATACTTACATCAATATTTAATTGTTTTAATGCTTCCTGCAAAATAACAGCGATTTGTTGACGTTGTGGATTGTCATTTGTCCAAATGCTCGTTTTAAAGCCATCTGCATAACCTGCCTCGGCTAGTAATGCTTTGGCTTCCTCTAAATCATAATCCTGATGTGTAATCGTATCGTTAAAGCCCCAAACCATAGGCGAAATCGGTCCAAATGCTTGTACACCGAAATTATCATATACACCTGCCAGTATTGCACTACGGTCAATTGCTTTGGATATAGCTTGACGAACTTTCACATTATCATAAGGAGATTTTTGTGCATTAAATCCTACATAGGCAATAGCTACAGAAGGTTGTTTATTTACTGTTGCAAAGCCTTCAACAAGTGGTACTTCAGTCGGTTGAACTGGATCGATAATATGTGCATTCCCAACCTCTAAATCAGCTGCTCGAGTTGCACTTTCTGGGACTGTTTTGAAAACAGCTGAATCATACGCAACCTGATTTCCCCAATACTCTGTATTTCTCACTAATCGGATTTCCTGTCCTGGAACCCATTTATCAAGCTTTAAAAAACCTGTTCCGATTGGATGTTCATTGACATACGCGCGAGGCTCTCCACCTGCTTCCATTGCCTTATAATCTTCAGCAATTACGGCCGGACTAATCATATTGGCACCCGGATGTGTTAAAGCAAATAATAATGAGCCGAATGGTGCTTTTGTTTTAATTTGTACAGTCGTGTCATCAATCACAATTACTTCTGAAATAGGTTCGAAGTTAGATGCTCGTGGCGAAGCTATTTCAGGATCTAATAAACGATCTAAATTAATTTTTACGGCTTCCGCATTAAAATCAGTACCATCATGGAATTTTACTCCGGTACGTAATTTTAACTGTAAAGTTACGTCATCAATATATTCCCAAGATTCCGCAAGTAACGGCTCTAAATCACCTGTATCGAAATTGCGGACTACTAACGTTTCATAAATATTACGTTGTACATTAGCAGATGGCACATCATTGGAACCATGTGGATCTAGCTCAACAGCTTCTGATAATACTTCTAATACAAGCTCTCCACCTGTAGAAGTTGTTTCTTTTGTAGTATCTCCTGTACCTTCACTCTCTCCACCACATGCAACTAAAACTAGCATTAAAGTAAAAACAACGAGTAGAAGTAAAAACTTTTTCCCTTTCATTTACAAACCCCCTTTTAAAAGTTAATATATCTAAAAATTAACTATTTTCTATATTATCCGAAAATAATAGATAAATCAATACTATTCTTACAACATAGCTTGGTATTTATTTCATCCAATTTAAAAGCTGTGTAGGCATATATCTACACAGCTTTTCTTTATTGTGAATCACTATTTTGTTGTTGTTCGGGTTGTTCTGATTGTCCTTGTTGTTCTCTACCACCTCGGCCTCCAGGCATCATACCGCCTCCACCACCGAAGCCTCCGTGCATCATTCCTCCGTTTTCAGTAATGCCACTTTCATTCACATATGTCATCACTGTATCAGGAAGCGTAAACTCAACTGTACCTGTACTATTTTCTATTGTTACATTTTCAAATACTCCATCAACCGGTTCACCTGTAGTTGTTCCACCAAATGCTAATGAATACGTTTCACTTGCCTGTAACTGTGGTGAGCTCACTACAATTGTTTGGAATGCTTTTTCAGGAGCAACAGCAACTACTTGCTCGCCATTACTATTTTCAACATAGACTGTTGTTCCAGCTTCCTGAGTATTCGTAAAGGTCATCATAATGGTTGCTTGCGTAGACGT
The DNA here is from genome assembly GCA_002360295.1 of Planococcaceae bacterium UBA3370. Lineage (GTDB taxonomy): Bacteria > Bacillota > Bacilli > Bacillales_A > Planococcaceae > Metasolibacillus. The sequence continues at coordinate 7,688 of DEQI01000328.1, read as the reverse complement.
ATCAGATACCCCCATCGCCATACCACTACTGCCTGCCGCAATCAGTGTACCTCCTTCAATTGCGAACTCTCCGTCGTAATCTAGTGCACCATTTCCATTATTTGTTGGACCGTACACAACAACAGTACCACCCGTCATTTTAATATCTGAATTTGAATCGAGACCATCTCCATCCGCATTCACATACACATACCCACCATTGATTAAAAGTAGGCTTTCCTCTTCATCTGTTGTTTCTGTTTTCTCTGTTGCTTCTGTTGCTTCTGCTGTTTCTGTTGCTTGACCTTGGCCAGGGTTCATCATCGGACCACCCATCATATCCGAGCTACCACCATTAACATTTATTCCATCATCTGCAGCTGTTAAGTGAATATAGCCATCATTGATTGTTACGTTAATGCCCTCAAGTCCTTCATAGCTTTTTGTAATATTGATATTTCCATCATTAATAATGAGATCCGTATCCGCGTGAACTCCGTCATCTCCTGTTGCAATTGAAAATTCACCGCCATCTATTGTCACTGTCCCATTACTATGCACCGCATCATCTAAGGAATCGATGGTGAAATTACCTCCGATTATACGGATTGCTGTACCAGCCTTTAACGCCTTTGTACTAACCGATTCATCATCCACTTCTTCTGTCGCTTGATCGTCACGTCCCTGGCCCGGCATCTGCATCTGCTGTTGTTGTGTGCCATCCGTTTGATCATTTAGCTGCTGTTGTTGTGCTGTATTGTCTATCTGATTATTTGGCTGTTGCTGTTGTGCTGCATTGTCTGTTTGATTATTTGGCTGTTGTTGTTGCGTATCATTTGATTGATTGTTTAGCTGCTGTGTAGTTTCACCCGCTTGACTGCCCTGCGGCTGTTGTGGAGGTGACATATCGCTTGGATCACCTTGACCTTGCTGCATTGTATTATCAGTTTGACCATTCTGTTGTGGCATTTGGCTTGGATCGAAATTACCTGTTGGCTTCTCGCCCCTACCTTCACCACCATTTTC
>DEQI01000328.1:0-6569 GCA_002360295.1 Planococcaceae bacterium UBA3370 | reverse complement strand
GTTTCTGGGCTACCACCACCAGTTGTAATGTTATATTCACCATCCACGACAATTAATTCTTTTATAGCCTGAATACCATCCGCTTCAGAATGGATCGTTAATGTACCACTTTCTAAAACAATATTTCCTTTACCTTCTGTCTCATCATTTGTCGATTTCACACCGTCACCAACAGAGGTAATGACAATATTTGCATCACGCACTGCTAATAAATCACGTCCCACTAATCCATCGTCTGCGGATGTAATATTTATGTCCCCACCAGTAATCAGTACATCATCACGTCCAGTGATTCCATCAGCAAATTGAGCATTAACAGTCAATGAGCCCGTACCATTAATTGTTAAGTCGTCCTTACTAAAGATTGCAGCTTTTGGCTCATCTTCACCTTCTGCATACACATATTCCTGTGCATCTGTTACTGTATTTTTTGTTCCCTCTTCAAGTGACAGCACCGTTTTGTCTGCTTGCTTTACGTAAATAGCTGCGCTTGTAGAAGATGTAATATCAACACCATTTAAAATAAGGCGTACTGTTCCTTTATCCTCTGTATTGACAATAATTTGTCCCTCTAGCGTTCCTGATAACACATAAGTTCCGCTCGTATGAATTTCTAATGTGCCCTTATCAAAAACAGCGCCTCCTGTACCGTCAATTGATACTGAGTCTCCAACCATCTCAATTTTTGTAAAATTTTTATTTTGCCAAGGCGTATAAAAGTCATCATCAGCATATGTTACGTAGTCACTAGTAATATTTTCTACAACTTCACTAGTATTACTACAGCCCGCTACAATGACAGCAGCACCTAATGCTGTATAATAAAACTTCTTCATAACATCTATTCCTCTCTATATTAAATAAGGAGACCTACTACTAGATCTCCCGGAATTTTTTAAGCTGTGAAATTACCATCATAGCTAAGCATTACTGCTGAAGAAACACCTTCTATTTTTGAAATATCGGCAACTAATTGCGAATCATTTTCTTTTACACGTACTTCATATGTTGCTTCAATTTCATAATCTTGAATAATCGATTTTGATTTTAGTGAGAATTTATTTGCTTGTGAACCTAGTAAATTTTCTACTGCCATACCTGCTTGCTCTTGGTCAAACTTCACGACTAATAAGTATGGATTTTCCACTGTAATTTTGTTGACAAATAACAACAAAACCGCACCGATTACAATTGAGCCAACTGCTACTAAAAGAAGGAAACCTGCTCCACACAAAATACCTGCAACTACTGACCAAAATAAATAAATTAAATCCATTGGGTCTTTAATAGGCGTACGGAAACGAACAATCGATAATGCCCCAACCATACCAAGCGATAATAGAACGTTTTGACTAATACCCATAATAACGAGTGCTGTTGCCATCGTCATAATCATCAGTGAGATATTGAATGAATGCGAATAAATCACACCATTAAATGTTTTCTTATATACCCAGTAAATAAATAACCCAATAATGAAGGCTGAAAGTAGCCCTAGTAGTGAATCTGTTATTGAAAAAGACGCACTCTTTTCAAGAAAACTCGATTTGAAAATATCGCTAAAATTTGCTGTATCCATTTTTCATTCTCCTTTTTAACCGTACATACGGCTTAATTGATATTTTGAATAAGCTTCATGCTTTGTGTTAATGCCTTGAAGCAGTACCTTAATAACATCTGGTAAATACTCATCGTATTTAACTTCTAAAATTACCTCTGTCGGATCTAGCACATCGACCATTGGTAAATGTTTATTGAACATATCCGTATTTCGAAGACTTGACTGTACTTTACTGTCGAATGTCACACGTACATTTCCATACAAATAAATGTACGCCTCACGCTCATAATCAACGACAGTCATAGGCTTTAATGCTTGATACTTCATTTCAAAGTAAAGGTCACGGATAAGCTCCCGTTCATCGTTTTCCATCCATAAAATATCCCCAACACGCATTTTTTCGAACTCCTGCTTTGTTAGCGGACACTTAGATTTAAACGTTAAGTTATTACGTTTACTTTTACGCTCTAAATTAACGACATCCGCGCTTTTCCCATATATGCGTACACGGTATTTATCACGGTTTAAGTAGCCTTCTTTTTTTTCATTCATCACTTTGTTTTCAAAGTTATCGAAATAGCAGGAACGAATTAAATATTTACCGTTTGCGTTGGCATTTGGGTCAAGTTTCATAAAATGACGCAATCTATTTTTCAATAGCATGTAGTCGATATACGTAATGCCATGCTTTAATTCTTTACGTCCATTTGGATTAAACGAAGTATGAATCGGCACCTTTATTCCTCCTTATAACTTGTTGTTGAATTCCTTACACGACATACTATACTGAGTGAATGTGTCAGGAATGTGTTCAGAGTAATTTTTATGTGAAGATTTTTTTTAGAATGTAAAAAGCCCACTTGATACAGGAATCAAGCAGGCTTTTCAAAGCATTTTAATGATGATTGTTTATATAAAACAAGCCGTTATTCGATAAGTAATTTTAAAACAGCCTTACACAGCTAATGGCTATTCCAAAAAAGATTTTATTGTTCGGTGATTATTTTCCAAACTACTTTTACTCAATACTCGTTACAATTTCTACTAGCTTAATTGGATCTACTACTTCATCTAATGTATACACTTTTGTGCCATCCTGCCAAATGATGCGGCTACTATTATCACCTATATCTAAATAGGCACGACCATGTGTCTTCGGAGTTGGAAGCGTGTGTGTGTTTAAATATTGGACAACTTGCTTTGCCAGTACTAAACCTTTTTCATGCTCGCTTGTATGCGTATGTGTTGATAATGCCCAACGCCCTTGATTCCAGCTTGTCCAAGATGAATCTGCAGCCTCTTCTTGATAACCTGTAATATTGTAGCCCAAATCCACTTCTGCACCACCATACTGGGCGTAATAGTCAAACGCAATTTGTTCATTTGCTTCTTGCTCTGTTGCGTATCTTTCAATCTGTAAACGTGCAATTGGTTGCGCTATTTCCTCAATTTTCAAATCATTTAGTGAGAGTTTTTCCTCACTTTCATAATAGATAATCGTTGACATATAATTATTTATTGACGCTGTTGCCGTTAAATATTTCCCTTTTGTAACTGGAATCCTAGTAGGCAATTGCAGATTATTATATGTTTCACCAGAATCATCATTCTGATATTCTTCTATTGTATCTTCTATACATGCACTGAGAAAAAATAGACAAGCAAGCGTTAACATGAGGAAGTTCTTCATACTTTTGACCCCTTTCCTTATAAGGTATAAAAATGTTGATATAGAACTTAATAGACCTTATATGTATATGTATGTTACTTGCAGCATAAAAATTAAAAATCCATTTTGCGACAGCGCAAAATGGATTATCTCAGTTATTTATTATTTATTCTTTTTATTCCCTTTTATCCCCTTCGCTATTTTCTTCCACTTTCGTTGCTCCGCTAATTTTGCCTGCACATTTGCCTTGCGCTCTATATAAGCAAGTTCACGTTGCAATTTAAAATAGCTCTGCAGACGATCCTCACCAAACAGGCCGTCCGTAATTGCCTGCCTTACCGCACAATATGGTTCATTTTTATGCTTACAATCTCGATAATGACACTGCTTCGCAAGCTCTTCGATATCTTGGAAACTCGTAGCTAAACTATCTGATTGATTCCATAGTTGAAGCTCGCGCATACCTGGTGTATCAATCAAACAGCCACCTGTTTCTAACATGACTAACTCGCGATGTGTCGTCGTATGGCGACCTTTTGCATCATCTTCCCGAATACCTGACACTTTCATATAGTCCGTTTTCAGCAGTGCATTCATAATTGTCGATTTACCTGCACCAGAAGAGCCGAGTAACGCCCCAGTCACCCCATCTGTAAAGATCGCTCGCAATGTATCCAAGCCTTCACCTGTCACAGCACTTGTCACAATAATATCAATGCCAAATGCTACGCTTTCAACCTCTTGAACATATGAATCAATATGCTCACATAAATCCGCCTTTGTTAAAACTATTACCGGCTTCGCACCTGAATCCCATGCTGCAACGATATAACGCTCGAGACGACGAATATTAAAGTCTGCATTTAAACTCATCACTAACAATACAATATCGACATTCGCTGCTACAATTTGCTCCTCTACTTCTAAACCAGCTACTTTCCGAGTAAAGACTGATTTCCGTTGCAACAGTTTATGAATAATAGCTCTTTCCTCACCAGGCATTTGCTCAGCTATTACCCAATCCCCAACAGCTGGATAATCTCCGCGCCCATGCGCATTGTAAGCAAAGTTACCTGAAACTGTAGCGAGCCACTCACCCGCTTCTCCGATGACTCGATATGAATGTTTATGCTCTAATACAACACGAGCTACTACTGCTTTATTATCTTGATCCTGTATGTCTTTAACTTGTTCGCTAAAATATGATGTAAAACCTAATTTGTTTAAATTCAATTTTCTTCCTCCTAAATGTACGCATAAGAAAAGTGCAAACGCCTGGTGCTAGACACCGCAAATCACACTTTCTTCTATCAAAATAAAAAACCTTGAGCTGCCATTCAGCAGTTCAAGGTTTCATGCGCACATTTAAAAGAGTATACGTCAAAACGTACACTTTAGGCGTGTGAAATCGAACAGACTGAATGGCAGTTTGTCAATCGCAAATCTATTCATCATATCACATCACCTACTTCCGATTAGTTGTAGTTACAATATACATGGATACCCTAAAAAAGTCAATTTAAACCTCGAGAACTTTCGACTAAACGATTGTATTCCTCATCAATTAACACCGTATCTAATCTTTCAAATAACGGTGCCACTGCACATAATTCGGATGGTAGGTCCGTTTGTTCCTGCCACTCAGTCTTTTCAATTTGAAGCATTTCGCGAATCTTTTGGGCAGAAAAAGGTAGGAAAGGATGTAAAAGCTGCCCTAAATTCGCAATGATATACGTACATGTTGCAAGTGTCTGTTGTCCTTTATCAGGCTTTTCTTTTATTTGAATCCACGGTTGCTGTTCATCAAAATAGCGATTGGCTGAGCGAATGTATTCAAATAATTCTTCTAGTGCTACTTTAAAATGCCCTTCCTCTATATGTGTCCCTACCTTCTCATAAAGCACAATTGTCTTTTCTCTTATAGTAGAATCCCATTCACTTATTGGGACAATACCTTGGCATGATTTTTCAATAAACTTCAAAGTACGATTAACAAAATTTCCATAGGCTCCAAGAAGTTCACCATTATGGCTATATATAAACTCTCTCCACGAGAAATCTGTATCTCGATTTTCAGGAGCATTTACTGTTAAAAAATAGCGAATCGAATCTGGGTCATATTTTGATAAAATATATGGTACCCAAACAGCCCAGTTTTGACTCGTCGACAGCTTGCGTTTTTCAAGTGTTAAATATTCATTCGAGATAATATGTGTTGGGAGTGCTGGATTATCTAACCCACATAATATCGCTGACCAAATGATACTATGAAAAGGAATATTGTCCTTCCCATGTATATAGTATGAAATCGTTTCTTCATTCCACCAATCCTCTATTTGCTCTCCGTGTTGACGTGCCCACTCAATACTAGCTGTTAAATAACCAGAAACTGCCTCAATCCAAACATAAATTTTTTTGTCTCGGTAACCATCTATGGGTACCGAAATACCATTTGGTAAATCACGTGTCACAGCACGATCAGGAACGCCTTCCGCTAAATAACGCTCTGTTAAAGCAATTGCATTTTCACGCCAGCGCTTTTCATCTTTTGCCTTTTGCAAATAGTCATTCAGTTGAGACTGAAAATGACTAAATGTAAAGTAAAAGTGCTCTGTATTTTTTATCACTGGTTCGCTTCCGCAAATTTTACATCGCTTTTCTATTAAATCAAGCGGATCTAAAATAGTGGAGCAATGATCACATTGATCGCCTCTTGCTTTGGCACCACAATTTGGACAAATTCCTTCTACAAAACGGTCGGGTAAAAATTGTTTATCCTTTTCGCAATAAGCTTGCTCAATTTGCTTTTTATATAAGTGTCCAGCTTTTAGCAATTGCAAAAAGATTTGCTGCACTGTTCGATGATGGTGTTGCGCGTCTGTTCGGGTATAAAAATCATAAGTAAATCCTAATTTAGAGAAGCTATTGGTAAACTCCTCATGATAACGATCTGCAATGGCCTCAACCGTTGTTCCCTCTTGATTAGCCCGAATGGAAATCGGCGTACCGTTACAATCGCTTCCTGAAACATATAAAACACGTTTGCCTTTTTGTCTATAATATCTTGCTAAAATATCTCCCGGTAAAAGCGCCGCAATATGACCCAAATGCAATGAACCATTTGCATACGGCCAAGCGCCCCCAATTACTATTGTCATTAAAATTCCTCCTTTTTTAGAAAAGCACAAGCGCCGTTTAGCCCCGAAAAGTGCTGCATGACTCTCAAACGAAAGCTTTTATAAATAATAAAAAAACGCCCTAATCATAAAGATTAGGACGTTGATCACGTGGTACCACCTACATTTACAAATAGCTCTCACTATTTGCCTTATTCAGTAC
>DEQI01000213.1:5935-7865 GCA_002360295.1 Planococcaceae bacterium UBA3370 | reverse complement strand
GGAAGTTCAGAAGATTGAAAAAAAGTAAAGTCAGAAAAATCCCATAATTAGTGATATATTAGGGGTATAAAAGTTTGAAAGGATGATAGTTATGCACGATTTATTTGCGCAACTGGAAGCGAATTTTGAGGAAATGGTAGCGTTACGCAGGTATTTTCATGAACGGCCAGAGCTTTCATTTCAAGAAGTGCATACCCCTGCAACAATAGCAAAATTTCACCGCGAATTAGGTCTTGAAGTGAGAGAGCATGTAGGAGAACGTGGGGTTGTCGCAACATTACGTGGAGGAAAACCAGGAAAGACTGTAGCATTACGTGCAGATTTTGATGCACTTGCGATACAAGAGCTTAATGATGTGCCATATAAATCAAAAAACGATGGCGTGATGCACGCTTGTGGTCATGACGGACATACCGCCACGTTATTAATTGTGGCGAAAGTACTTGCACCATTAAGAGAAAAATTAGCTGGTAATATTGTATTTATTCATCAGCATGCAGAGGAAATCGCTCCAGGTGGGGCAAAAGCGATGATAGAAGATGGTTGTCTGGATGGTGTAGATGTTATTTTTGGGACACATTTATGGGCACCAACTCCACTTGGTGATGTGTTAGTACGAAGTGGTGAGCTAATGGCTGCTGCGGATCGATTTGAAATAAAAATCCAAGGTAGAGGGGGACACGGGGCAGAACCACATCAAACAGTGGATGCTATTGTGACAGCTGCACAATTCATTACAAGTGCTCAGACGCTTGTAGCTAGACGAGTAGATCCTCTTAAATCGGCAGTTGTATCTATTGGACATATTGAAGCGATTAATCCATTTAATGTCATTGCTGATTCCGTCATTTTAAAAGGAACAGTGCGAACATTTGATAATGAAGTACGTCATTTATTGGAACGTGAAATCGAGACATTGCTTGATGCTACTTGTCGTGGTGCCAATGCAAGTTATGAATATACGTATTTTAGAGGCTATCCACCTGTTATTACACATGCAGCTGAAACTGAATTTATTGCGCAAATTGCAGCAGAAGTACCAGAAGTAAAAAATATAATAGAGTGCCCTCCGTTTATGATTGGGGAGGATTTTGCCTATTATTTGCAGCATGTACCGGGGACATTTTTTATGACAGGTGCAAAAGATCCTGCATGGGATACCGTATATCCACACCACCATGCGAACTTTAATTTTGATGAAAGAGCGATGTTAATTGCGGCTAAAGTTCTTGGAAAGGCTGCTATCCAATATTTAAATGAGCATTCTTAAAATCCTCCATTCGAAATGGAAGATTTCGCGGTATGATGTATTCTAGGGATACTTGGTTATATCAACAAACAAGTGAATCATGTAGAATAGTGCACAAGATTGAAAAGGAGCCGTTTAAGAAGAGCGTCTAAACATGAGACGCACTTTACGAAAACGCTCCTTTTTTATTAATGGTTTAGTACTGGTAGCATATGTTAATTATGTTATCGAGGCTGCGGATTCTGATTAAAGTAATTCAGTTCTTCATCAAATTCTGCATAGTCAAAATAAATCATGGGGAATAGGAAGCGATGATCCGACTGTAATTCGCGTAAAATAACGTGGTCGCGACCGGCTGCTTCTACAACTCCACGTACAATTCTGTTATTACTACCGCTTATTGCATTATCAAAAGAAAAATAAAATACACCTGGCTTTCCTCGATTTAGTCGTAAAATATTTTCAATGTACGACTGTTCGCGAAATGGAAATTGAGTAGTAGGCACCGTACCTGGCATTGAAGGATTTTGCGGCATTGATGGTGTCCAATAATAAGTCAAAAAAACATCCTTTCTTTATTTGAATTAAATTTTGAAGATAATCGGATTCGGTAGGTGAATAAAAATAGTGAGATTTGTAACACCACTATTCCATACTACCGTTTTGGGTATTTTCTTATCT
>DEQI01000213.1:5148-5745 GCA_002360295.1 Planococcaceae bacterium UBA3370 | reverse complement strand
AAAACATCCCTAAATCGTCTTCACCTTCCACTCGTATGAGGCTGATAAGTGAAGCAATTTGCTTATCATTTGTTTTACGACGGCGATAAGAACCCCTCCTTTGTCAATAATGTATGCAAAGGGTGGTGAAAAATGTACAGTGTATCCTGTATATTCATGAAAAAAACGCATACAATATATACGATGTAAAAATATAAAAGGATTTCATTGTACTAAAAAATGGGGATAAAAGAATAAATAAATGAGATAGTTGCCTAGTGTAACCGCATACTAAAGAGGTGACTTATGGATGCAAGTAGGCGTGTGGGTAGGTATATTATTGAGTGCAATCGTAGCATTTATTGTAGGTGATTTTTTCGGACAGCCTTTACATTGGTATTTATTTATTCTTCTTGTTTTTATTGGAATGTTAATTAATACAATTATTCTTATTTTAAAATCTCCGGAATGAAGTTGAAGCCACTGAAAAAGTGATTTCCATAAAAATATTCTAATAATTATTTTCCTTTATGATTTAGCGCTATGGCACTCCCTTTCCGCGGGCATTGCTTGAGCCTCCTCACTGCGTTGCGGTGTCTCGGGCCAACACGATGTTGG
>DEQI01000213.1:0-5051 GCA_002360295.1 Planococcaceae bacterium UBA3370 | reverse complement strand
GTTCCACTCATGCTTATCCCGCAGGAAGCTTTGCTCTGTAGCGAAAGGCGCAGCCGTCAGCTACACTGTCGCACCGCCGCGCTAAATCATTTATTAAATTGTATCTCTTTCGTAAATTCTTAATATAAAAATATGCGTTTTTATAGTTTTTCAGTTCCTTCATGAAGTTGAGGGGATATTTTGATACGATTGATTAAGAAAAAGAGCTGTTCAGTAAGTGAGAACTTACGGGGCAGCTCCTTTTTGTGAAATTGAGTTCGAGCCCACTAAGTTGGGGCAAATCTTTTCTTATACGGCTAAAAACTTCACTAATTTTTCATTTGTAAGAAGGTTACCTACGAAGAAAGCACCGAATTCACCGTAACGTGCAGACACTTCATCAAAACGCATTTCGTATACTAATTTTTTGAATTGTAATACATCGTCTGCGAATAATGTAACGCCCCATTCATGGTCGTCAAATCCGACTGAACCGGTAATGATTTGTTTCACTTTCCCTGCGTACCCACGACCAATCATTCCGTGAGAACGCATTAAACTTTTACGCTCGTCCATTGAAAGCATATACCAGTTATCTTCACCCTGACGGCGCTTATCCATTGGGTAGAAGCACACATATTGAGAACGTGGTAATTCTGGGTATAATCTAGCACGCACATGTGGGTTTTGGTATGGATCTTCATTTGATTCACCAGCTAAGTAGTTAGATAGCTCAACTACTGATACGTAAGAATATGTAGGAATAGTGAAATCCGCAATCGCTAGTTTGTTGAACTCCGCTTCTAATTCTTGTAATTCATCCATTGTCTCACGTAATGTCATTAGCATGAAATCAGCCTTTTGACCAACAATTGCGTAAAATGCATGAGCACCTGTTTTCGCCACATCAGCCTCATTTAACTTTTCTAAATAGGCAACGAATTCGTCTACTGCTGCTTGACGTTCTTCTGGTGAAACTAATTTCCAAGAAGCCCAATCAATTGAACGGAAATCATGTAATGCATACCAACCATCTAATGTTACAGCTGCTTCATTCATCTATAAACACTCCTTATAATTGAAAATCATTCACAATTAGTTTAGCATAATTTGTACAAAAATGTGTTGTCTTACAATTGTCTACTGCCTATTTCACCATTTTGACACGACTTTTCAATAGGTCAGCATTGATGTATGCTTAGGAGGAATTCGATACTAGGAGATAGAACATGAATAATAGATTAATGCCTTCCGGATGGCGTTTAATAGATGAATCAAATAACCAAAATCGCTCGCCCCTCGAATCTTTTGCAATGGATGATACTCTTTGTCACTTAGTTGGAGAACAATTGAGCCCAGCAACCATTCGTACTTGGGTGCATAGTGATGCTGTCGTACTCGGTATTCAAGATCACCGTTTACCGTATATCAAGCAAGGGATGGATTTTTTACTTTCTAAAAACTATCAACCAATTGTTCGAAATTCAGGTGGTCTAGCAGTTGTATTAGATAGCGGTGTACTTAATATTTCACTCATCTTGAGCGAGCACGAGCATTCTATTAGCATACATGTAGCGTTTGAGATGATGGTGAATTTTATTAAAGATATATTACCAGAAGCGGCTCATAAAATTGAAGCATATGAAATTGTCGGGTCTTATTGTCCGGGAACATATGATTTAAGTATAGAAGGGAAAAAATTTGCTGGTATTTCTCAACGTCGCATGAAGGGCGGAATTGCTGTGCAAATCTATCTATGTATTGAAGGTAGTGGTAGTGAGCGTGCGAAGTTAATCAAGCAATTTTACGAAATTGGACTGCAAAATGAAACAACGAAATTTACGTATCCAACTGTAGTTCCACATGTAATGGCTTCTTTACAAGAATTACTTCAAACAGATATAACGGTTGCGGAAACAAATACGCGGATCCAGCAATGGCTAGACAAACAGCAAACAATCTGGCAAATGCATTCATTTTCAACATCAGAAAATGAGTTGTATAGCTTTTATTTAAAACGTATTTTGGACCGCAATAAAAGTATGCTAGGTTAAAAATGCAAAAAAAGTGGCGAAGTTTATTGAACTTCGTCACTTTCTAATTGGCGCGGCGATGTGATGAGATTGCCGTTGCGCTCCATTTTGAAAACAGGTGCCACACGATCTACATCATCATCTAACGTTACAAGCCTACGTGCGCGGTTCATAATTTGCACAAATTGCTCGTAATCTTCTCGAATTTCTTTATTCTCATCTTGTAATTTCTTTAACTGTAGTTCTAGTTGACGCACTTTTTCTGTTGATGCATTAGCAATATGACGCCATTTCGTATTTTCAGCTTCTGTTCCTGTTTGTTGTAGACGCATTAAATAGGCAATAACTACATCTAGTGAGAGTGATGATAATGGAATAGGTGCTTGTTGAGTTCCTTCATCATGCTGCAGTAAAAAGACATTTTGTGTGCGTCTGCGCGTAGGATTACCTAATACTCGCAATCTTTCTTTTCTTTCTTTTTTTGCTGCAGATAGCTCTTTTTCATATAAACGACGGACAACCGCATTCCATCTAAACCCGCATGCAGCAGCGGTACGATTAAGCGCATCGCCAGCTTCATCAAAAGCGTTTAGTTGAGTGCTACCTTCTTTCACATGTCGAATAACTGCCTCTGCTAACAATTCATCATTTTCTTTTAACCAAGCATCTTGTCTTACTTTCATAAAAATTTCCTCCTGCCATGTTCATAGTTTTATTGTTGTTCTAGCATAAGCATGACCAAGAAATAACATATTTATGCAATACAAATAGATATTTTTTTAAAATGTTCATTGTTTTGCAGAGTACAGGTTGATATTTAGGAAGATTAGCGTTTTTCTGCAGTGTTTAGTACTGTTGATTTCAATTTGAATTATTTCATCTTCTATATATGAAAAGGTTCATAATGCCTGTTCAGACCTTTGACGGAGAAAGTGCAATTTCACTTGTGTAGAATTACTTTCATAGGCTACAATAGCTTGTAGATTAAAATAGCAGGATATATATTCCGATAGAAAGGGTGTTGACAAAATGGCAAACGAATTTCGAGTTTGCGATGAATGTCAGGCCGTTAATTTAAAAACGTTAATTCCGAAGCTAAAAGAAATAGATCCAGAAGCAACGATTGAAATTGGCTGTCATTCATACTGCGGTCCTGGCCGTAAAAAAACATTTACATTCGTAAATAGTAGACCAGTTGCTGCATTAACTGAAGATGAGTTAATGGAAAAAGTACTGGCAAAGCTCAAAAAAGAATAACTCAAAGCCGCCTCCTGCTCATTTTGGCGGCTTTTTTATTTTTTCATGGGGAATGCTTTAAGTAAATGGCCGGAATGATTATAGAAAAAGTATCATATAGTGGAGATGGAAAAACGAAGATATGTTAGAAACGTACTAATAAAAGAGTTTATTTATCATTTTGACTGGATAAGTACATATTACAATGAAAATCCTTATTTTTCATATACAATATAGAGAACAAATGGTAGAGGAAAGAGGTGTATGTATGAATAGCTATGCAACAGCAAAACTAGCAGAAGAAAAAGTGTTTAAAGATCCAGTTCACCGATATGTTCATGTGCGTGATCAAGTTATTTGGGATTTAATTGGTACACGAGAATTTCAACGTTTACGCAGAATACGACAGCTCGGGACAACATATTTAGTATTCCATGGAGCAGAGCATAGCCGCTTCAATCATTCGCTAGGTGTATATGAAATTGTGCGCCGTATTGTGGATGATGTTTTTTATGGAAGAGATGAATGGGATGATAATGAAAGACTGCTCGTTTTATGCGCGGCATTACTACATGATTTAGGGCATGGACCATTTTCGCATGCGTTTGAAAATGTGTTTGAGACTGATCATGAAGAGTTCACTCGGGCTATTTTGCTTGGAGAAACGGAAGTGAATGCTGTATTACGATGTGTTTCAGAGGACTTCCCAGAAAAAGTGGCGCAAGTAATTGAAAAAACATATCCGAACCAGCTCGTAGTTAGCTTAATTTCCAGCCAAATTGACGCCGATCGAATGGATTATTTACAGCGTGATGCTTACTACACCGGTGTAAGCTATGGACACTTTGATATGGAACGAATATTACGTGTGATGCGCCCACGTGATAATAAAGTTGTCATTAAATCAAGCGGTATGCATGCGGTAGAAGATTATATTATGTCACGCTATCAAATGTATTTGCAAATTTATTTCCACCCATTATCTCGCAGTGCGGAAGTCATATTAAACAATATTTTAAAGCGGGTGAAACAGCTTAGTGAAAAAGGGTACTGGTTTAAGCATGAACCCGTACATTTTAAGCCTTTCTTTAAAAATAAAATTACATTAGAAGATTATATTGCTTTGGATGAAAGCATTATGTTCACGTATTTTCAATTTTGGATGCAGGAAGAGGATGCTATTTTACGTGACTTGTGCCGTCGATTTGTTAATCGCAAACTATTTAAATATATCGATATGAATCCGGAAGAGCACCCCGAACAATTTGAACGACTACAACAATTATTTAAACAGGCTGGATTGGATCCGACGTATTATGTAGTACATGATTCGACGTCCGATTTACCATATGATTTATATCAACCAGGCAGCTCCACTGGCAAGTTACCGATTGTGTTACAAATGCAAAATGGGGAATTACGAGAACTTTCACAAGAAAGCTTTTTAGTTGATGCCATCGCAGGTCGTTTAAAAACAGATCATAAAGTATATTATCCAGCAGAAATTCTTAAGGATAGTACGATTGATGAAAAACTGAAAGAAGAAATAATGCTATTGATTAGTAATTTAAAATAATGGATTTTTGCTATTTGTAAATATCCCAAATAACCAATATGCCCATAGTGAAAACGGGGTATATTGGTTTTTTATTTGTCAGATAAGAGGTGGAAAGGTGATTTAAAAGTATTGTTTGTAGTGGTAAATATGAGGTTTTAATACTATTTATGGTTATAAATCAATACTGATATAATATATTGAATCCCTAATAAAGGAAAGTTAGGATAATTTATTTTTAATATTGG
>DEQI01000293.1 GCA_002360295.1 Planococcaceae bacterium UBA3370 | reverse complement strand
TTAGATCCATGATGACCTGCTTTTAAAACTGTAGCTTTAACATTTGAAGTTTTCATTAATTCATTTTCAATATTAGTATCAGCATCTCCCATTAGTAAGAATGAGACTTTATTATAAGTTAATTTTAATACAATAGATGCTTCATTTGATTCTTCTGTTTTTTCATTTGCGTGAAGTACGTCCATTTTTAATGTTGAATCCAGTACAATTTTATCGCCTGTTTTCGGTACAATATATGGAATCTTTTTATCGCTAATTAGTTTGATCATTTTCTCAAATGTTTGTGAAGTATGTATTTTACCACTATCAATAAATTTCCCAATAGAAATTGAGTTAAGTACGTTAATTAATCCACCTATATGATCTGCATCTGGGTGTGTTGCTACTACATAATCAAGTTTTTTAATTTTTTGTCCTTTTAAATATGAGACAAGTTGTTTTCCAGATGATGAAGGTCCTCCATCTACTAACATATTTTTGCCATTTGGTGCTTTAATTAAAATTGCATCACCTTGACCTACATTAATAAAATGAACTTCTAATTGTTTTGTTGCTGCATTTGCATTAGGTATTGCAAATGTAAAAGCTAGCATTAAGGTTAGAATATAACTAATAATTTTCTTCAATATATTCCCTCTCCTTTCTACAATCAAAAGTATAAGATAAATTGTTATGTATTGACAATACAAAATTAGGTATTAGCACTCACAAAATGTTAGTTTTCTTTAAATGTTAACAATTTTATTATATATTCAGTAAAATAACATCATTCACTTACTACTAGTCTAATAAAATCATTAGTATTAGAAGGAGTAGTTCAATAAAAAAACTCATCCAGTGAATTGCTGGATGAGCTTGAAAACTATTCGGACAAAGTGGATAAATGAAAGACAACTCTTTTCAGTATAATTTAATTATTAAATACAAGCGTGTTGATTTACCTTTTATTGTTACAAAGCTCTAAAGAATAAGTTGATTTCCGCTACGGCTGACTCGCTTTCCGCAGGCACGGCTTCAACTAATTTATTTCGGCTAAGGCCGAAATAAATGGATTTTCAGCTCGCGCTAATCCTGCAGGAGTCGAGTCACCTCCTCTCCAATCAACTAGCAAATGTCCTTTATTTATTTTTCTACTAGAGAAATCACGCTTTCATCTTCAAAAATATGTATAATCAACACATCTGTATTAAATATTCTACTGTTTCATCTACTACTCCATATACTTTTTCTAAGGTGAGCACAGCTGTTAGAAACTTATTCGAGTGTATGTTGATTTACAAAAAAGTTTGCATAATCAAAACGGAGTACAATTTAATGTGCAACCAAGCTTGTACCCCTCATTCAAACTTATGAGTTCTTTTTCACTTATAAAGACTACTGTTACTATTCTTTTGTAAACAATAATTCATTTAAAAATTTTTTGAGTTGCGTTTTCAGTTTGAAAAATCCCCCGAACAAATTCTTCAAATTTTTGTTCTTCTTCTATACATGGATGGTGGTTACTTTCATTAAAAGTAGTTAGAGAAGCATTAGGTAATAATTCTGCTGCTTCCACTGCGTATTCATAAGGGCATTGAGCATCATAAAGACCACCATAAATAAATGCTGTTGTTTTCACATTTGGTAGCTGTGGTCTTAAATCGTAATGGGGAAGCTCTTCATAAGAGAAATAATCTAATCTCTTCGACACTGATTTACCACTATTCGGGCGGCCAATCATATTTTCATAGCTTTCTTCTTTATGTAATGACATCAGCGACCATTCTTTAGAACCCGCTCGTCTTTCTTCTAATGTAGAGTCAGGATTTCGTAGCATAGCAATAATTTCAAGGATGCGTTTATTATTTGGATTTTCCCTGCAATACATACTACTTCTATTACACATATAGTCCGACGAAGCACATAAGCCCCCACCTATTATAAACTCTAAGCTTAATGGTGCTTCAATCGCATACTTTAAAGCAAGCATACCTCCAGTTGAGTGACCGGCAAATCCCCATTTTTCAAATCCTAAAGCTGTACGAATCGCTTCTAAATCTAAAACACTATCTTTCATACTATAAGAGTACTTTGTTGTCTCATCTGTTGAATTTCCACATCCACGTAGATTGACTAAATACACTTTGCGAAAAGGTACAAACATGTTAGCAAAGCGATTTCCATTACTATTGTATTCACTGTATAAGTGTGTTACACAAATCGGCTCTCCCTCACCTGCTGTAAAAACTTCAAATACTCCATTCGTTGTTTCAATTAATTGTTGTTCCCACATATCTCCCACCTCCAAATTGTATTGCTCTAATATTCACAATAACTCAATTACCACTAAATAACAATTTGAAAACTCCCAAATCATCAACTAGCAGTCGAGATTCTATATCTATCGAATTGATATATTCAACATCAAACTCTAAATTGAGAGTATTCATATTACAAAAAAACAAAATAACCCAACCAGTCGACTGTTCCATACAGACAACTGATTGGGTAAATACTTTGATCTCGCCACTAACTACAGAGATCCATCCTCTTTATTGAATTAGCATTTTTATTACCAAACAAATAGACCTACCATTGCCGCGCTTAATAAAGAAACGAGTGTTCCCGATAGTATCATCATCCAAACACCTTTGGATAAGCTATCTGCCTGTTCTTTTTTTACAATACCGTTAAAGCA
>DEQI01000325.1:2022-5360 GCA_002360295.1 Planococcaceae bacterium UBA3370 | reverse complement strand
GGTTTATATCACTTTGCATTATTACTACCTACTCGCAAAGATTTAGGTAATATCGTCCAACATTTTGTTAACTTAGATGTCCGCCTTGGTGCATCTGATCACGATGTTAGTGAAGCACTGTATTTAAATGATCCAGACGGCAATGGTATCGAAATTTACGTGGACCGACCTGAAAGCGAATGGACTTGGCAAAATGGATCTGTGCATATGGTAACAGATCGCTTAAATTTCAACCCTATTTTAGCGGAAGCAGATGGTCAGTGGAATGGTTTACCTGAAGGCACTGTTATGGGGCATATCCATTTATCTGTTGCTGATTTACAAGCAACTGAGCAGTTCTATACGGAAGTTCTTGATTATGAAGTAGTAACTCGTTACGGCGGTCAGGCACTCTTTATTTCAACAGGAAAATACCACCACCATATTGGTTTAAATACTTGGCATAGTCAAGGTGGTGTAAAGGCGCCAGCCAATCATATTGGCTTAAAATCATATACCATTGTATTAAAAAATGAAGAGTATGCAGAGCAAGTAAAAGAAAAACTTCTTACGGCTGGCTATTTAATAGAAGAATTTGCAGAGGCGCCTCTTTACGGTGGAAAACAAGCATTCTCTACTGAAGATCCAAACGGAATCCGCATTATCTTTACTATTGAAGGTGAATAGTCAATTTATAATAAAAGAGTGTTTGGAAAGTTTACGACTTTCTGAGCACTTCTTTTTATTTTTATGAGAATAGTTCCTTTTTTAATTCGTTGTAGTTAGTGAAAAAGCTTTTTCAAAAATTTAAGGAGACTTTGTTTATGGCCACTTCACAACATAATTTTATAAAACGTTTGAAAAAACAAAAAGAAGACGCACTGGAATACATTATCGAGGAATATATGCCTCTTGTTAAAGCAATTGCTTTAAAAGTACTGTCACCTCTTGGCAAACATTCTGCTGTTGATGAATGTGTGAATGACGTATTTTTAGAAGCATGGCGTCACGCGGATCAATTTAAAGGTGAAGCTGCTGATTTCAAAAGTTGGATTGGCACGATTGCAAAGTATAAAGCCATTGACTACTACCGCTCACTCGACAAACAAAATGCACGTGAAGCAGAGCTAGTAGATTGCTACGAGCAGCCTGAAAGCAGTAGCGAAAAGGCGCTTCTCAAAAGCGAGCGGAAAAATGAAATGCTTCTGGCCATTAGCCACCTGGAGCAACTAGATCGCGACATTTTTATGATGAAATATTATTTAGAGATGACAAATGGAGAAATCGCTGAAGCTCTTTCACTGACTAAAGCAGCAGTTGACAATCGATTGTACCGCGGCAAGAAAAAATTAGCACAATCCCCTAACTTAAAGGAGTTGTTCATATGAAAGACTACAAACAATTTGCCCATTTAAATATAGAGGAAATTGAGCCGATTGAAGTAACTGAGCTAGAGAAAAAAAGAGTACAGTTTCATGTACTTGGTAAGAAGAAAAAACAGCCTATTTGGCGTAAATTCACCATTGCGGCTGCCATTTTACTTGGTGTAACGGTCACAACACCGTTTGCCTTCCCTTCTCTCGCTTCCCAAATACCATTTATGAAAAACATTGTTGACTATACGAATACCCATTTACTAAATAGCAACTTTAGTGATTTAGCGACCGTTATTGACCAAGTCCAATCAAGTGAAGGCATTTCCATTATGATTGAAAATGCTGTTTTCGATGGTACATCTGTCACACTGACTTATGCGATTGAAACGGATAAGAACCTGGGCGAACGTCCTTTTATTCATGGCTTTTTTGATGTAAAATCTGCAAGTGGAATGGCAGGTACAAGTTCCATTGAAAAAATAAATGACACAACGTACATCGGTATTGAAAAATTCACGCCTCAATTTGATAAAGGGGTACCTGAGGAAATTTTAGTACGCTGGCATCCGAACGAAATTCGAACACAATCAGAGGTAACATACAAAGGTGATTGGCAGTTTGAATTTAAGCTACCCAAATTACAAAATGAAGTAAAGCTGGTCCATGCAATAGGTCAATTAGATGGTGTGCAAATTGTTGTAAGCTCCATTGAACAAAATGCATTATCTACGG
Source organism: Planococcaceae bacterium UBA3370 (assembly GCA_002360295.1). Classification (GTDB taxonomy): domain Bacteria; phylum Bacillota; class Bacilli; order Bacillales_A; family Planococcaceae; genus Metasolibacillus. Next base: position 3,273 of record DEQI01000325.1, on the reverse strand, counting down.
TGATTCATTACGAACAATATGTAGATGAAGCAACGTTTAAAGAATGGCCACATACAACTTTAGATATTATTGAGGTAACAGATGATTTAGGGAATGTATACAATGTCAATGGTAATGGCGGATTTAGTCCTGACGAGGGGCGCTCTTTTGAATGGAGTATAACGATTGATCATATACATCCAGATGCTAAGTCACTAATTTTAACGCCACAAATTTATTACTCAAAAGGCTCAGGACAAATTACTAACATGCCGGTTATGGAAGAAATTATTGTAGATTTACAATAGCTTGAAACCTTTTTCGAAAATGAACGTATTCATACTACAAACCAATTCTTGGAGGGTTGAAAATGTCCTTTTTCAATAAAGTATTAGCAAGCGTAGGTATTGGTGCTGCAACGGTCGATACAAAATTACATCGTTCTTGCTATTCAGCAGGTGAAATCGTTAGTGGTGTCATTGAAATAAAAGGCGGCAATACAAAGCAACAAATCGATACAATTTATTTAACACTTTCAACAAACTATATAAAAGAACGAAACGACACAAAATATAATGAAACAGCTGTGATAAAAAAAATCAAAGTGAATGAAGCATTTACAATAAGAGCAAATGAGTTTCATAGTATCCCATTTTCTTTCGTGCTACCTTTAGACGTACCAGTTACAATGGGGCAAACTCGTGTTTGGATTCATACAGGTCTTGATATTAAGAGTGCTGTAGACCCAACTGACAAAGATTTTATCGAGGTAAAGCCAACACCTCTCGCATCTAATATATTACAATGTGTTGAACAGCTTGGTTTCAGACTACGTAAAGTGGACTGTGAAGCTGCCTCTTCCCGATTACGTAGGAACTACTTGTTCGTTCAGGAATTCGAATTCATCCCAACAACTCAATCATATCGTCGTCATCTAGATGAGTTAGAAATCATTTTCTTATCCCAATCTGACAATCACGCTGAAATTTTAATGCAAGTCGATCGAAAAGCAAGAGGATTAGGTAGTTTGCTTTCAGAAGCACTAGATATGGACGAAAGCTTCGTACGTCTGACAATTGAAGCTGGTGACAATATAAAAGCAAAAATTCAGCAAGCAATTGAAAGAAATATGTAGAATGATAAAAGGGATATTCTAAAAGTAGCCATACTTTCGGAATATCCCCTTCTTATTTTCGTTACCCTACTGTTGGTGATGAACCAATTTTTTAAAACACTTCTCTATTTTATGGCAAACACACATAATCGCTCGTT
>DEQI01000325.1:0-1949 GCA_002360295.1 Planococcaceae bacterium UBA3370 | reverse complement strand
AAGTAATCATAGGGCGGATAATATAAAATAATATGAATTTCACGCATATTTAGCTCATACGACTTCCATATATTATGAACGACTGTACGAAATATGTGGATGGAGAATGGGTTAAAGAAGAAAAAAACATTATCGCTTGGTTTTATACTATACTCTTCTGCAATGGAATGGATAAAGGTAATCGGTACGTGCGAATTTTTATGTTGAAGATAATTTTCACGATTTTTCATAGCCTCTTCGAAAAAACCCGCATCCATTTCTACCCCTACTGTCTCTATTTTAAATTTCGAGTGAACATAAATAGGAACCCTTCCTTTTCCGCACCCCATATCTATAAATACGGCGTTTTCAGGCATTTCATAATGTGCAAATAATTGCTCTAATCCTACGTAAGGTGTAGGTTCATAACGATGATAATGCGCTAGTTTTGGAAAACCATACTGCTCCCCTATCGTATTAATATGCAAATACTTATCAAATTGTTGTTCATTCATACTATAAAACTCCTCAAAAAATGAATGATTCATTTTAACACATCATTAGAAAAGCGCAAGCGCCCCGCTTAGCCCCGACAAGCGCTGGAAGAACCGTATTGAAAGCATCCTTTACGCTTTCAATTAAGGTTCTGAAGCGACCTCGAGGGGCTGGGCGCTGGAGCTAGACACATTAAAAAAGCGCAAGCGCCCCGTTTAGCCCCGACAAGTGCTGGAGCTAGTCAGAAATATATACTTTTATTAAGTAAAAAAAACTATACCCAAAAGTTTTGGGTATAGTACCTTTTATTAACGACCTCTTCGATTGAATTTGATTACAAAAATTAACGCAATGATTAATAGAATAAATGAGATTCCGAACTCAATACATGTATTTTTATCGATTTTAGTAGCCTGTGTTTGTTCATTGTTCCCATCTGGCATTCCCATTGGTCCACCATTTTGACCTGAAGGTTGCATTTCTCCATTATTAGGTCTTCCATCTTGTCCATTATTATTCCCTGATTGCGGCATTTTTGAAGGGTCAAAATCCGCTGGGAGCTGGCTTGGATCAAAATTCTCTGGTGGCTGTGCTTGATTATTTTGATTAGGCAAATTACCATCTTGCGGCACATTCCCGTTGGTATCCGGCATATCCATATTATTTGGATTTCCTCTATTGTCTGAAGTATTTGCTTCTACAACGAGCTCCCCAGACAATTGCTTTAATATGGATTCGGATCGCTGATTAGCAAATTCAGGAAGGCTATTTTCTCCTTCAACAGCTTCTAAAAACTGCTCAGTTGTTGAAAACTTCGTAGGATCCGCTTCCACATATGTCGTTAGTAATGTTGCCAATTTATTTGTAATTTGTTGCACATAATCCTCTGTTAAATAATTTGTAGCGATTTCTTCTAAATAACTTTCATATTTAGCACGATATTCGTCATTTGAAAGTAAAGCGTTTAATAATGGTCTGTCTTCTAAAGTTGTTCCAGAAACAGGTGTTGTAATACTAAAATTAATAGCACTATCATTAATTAGATTACCAGACATACCCACTCCTTTATCCATACCACCTTGCCCTCTTCCATTCGCTTGTTGCTGATCTTGTTGAGACTGTTGGTCACCCTCCGGCATCTCTCCAGTATTGGCGTTATTATCAGGTGATTGGTTCGGTTGAACTTGGTTGCCCTCATTATTTGCATCAGCTTGCTGTTCGTTCGGCGGAACTAGATTGCCCCCATTACCAGCTTGCTGTTCGTTCGGTGGAGCTTGACTTTCCTCATTATTGGCATCAGTCTGCTGTTGGTTCGGTTGAGCTTGACTTTCCTCATTACTTGTCTCAGTCTGCTGTTGGTTTGACTGATCAAACTTTCTGTCACCGCCACCGCCTCCTACACCAAAGCCACCGAAGGACATATTATAATCCCAAGGAATAATAGAAAACATTCCATTATCCTCATATAAATAATA
>DEQI01000332.1:3398-3525 GCA_002360295.1 Planococcaceae bacterium UBA3370 | reverse complement strand
ACAGAAAGCGAACGCAACAGGACAGAAAGCGAACACAGAATCAAGAAAGCACACGCAACGATTCAGAAAGAGAACACAAGCTAGTGGAAAGCGCACGCAACAGTTTAGAAAGTGAACACAAACTGGG
>DEQI01000332.1:0-3367 GCA_002360295.1 Planococcaceae bacterium UBA3370 | reverse complement strand
AAAGCGAACACAAACTCAAGGAAATCACACGCAACGGTTCAAAAAGCGAACCCAAAACAGAGAAATCGCACGCAACAAGTCAGAAAACCATTTACAAAGAATCTAACTCAATAAACTTATCTAAATTTAAATGGATAGTATATATAAAAGGAATTTTAGTGAAGAAGAGAATAGGGAGAAAATGAAAAAGGTCAGCATAATGCTGACCTAGGTTTCATAATTAAGCTTTTTTAGCTAAACGTGATTTTTTACGAGCAGCAGCGTTCTTGTGGATAAGACCTTTAGAAGCAGCTTTATCTAAAGCTTTCATTGCTTCAACTACTAATTGTTGAGAATTTTCAGCACCAGTAGCTAGAGCTTGTTCAGCTTTTTTCACTGTAGTACGCATAGCAGACTTCGCTTGAGAGTTTGCAGCGTTTGCTTTTTCAGCAACTTTAACGCGTTTGATAGCAGATTTAATGTTTGGCATAACTTTCACCTCCTAATTATAGGTACGAGATGAGTATCTTCTCACTTATTTCATGTGTCAATACAACAAAAATCATTCTACCAAACAGTTGAGCTAATTGCAATACATAAACGCAAAGAATATTTACTTGACAGATTGACCACACTTGCAATGAGGTGAAAATATGGAACAAATAAATTGGAATCGTACTGATTTAATAGATGAAGCAGAAGAAGTAGTTACTTATGAAACGACAAGGCAAAAGGAAAAAGTTGAACAAAAAAGCGGAGTCGTCATTGAAGAATTACGAGAAAAGCGTGTAGAAATTACAAAAGTATCTGTTTCTGATGTGGGTGAAGAGCAAATAGGAAAAAAACAAGGAACCTATATCACTTTATCTATTCCTACTCTTCATCCAGGTGATAAAGAAGGCTTTTCACAAATGGAAGAGGTGCTGACAAAATATATTAAAATGTTGCTAAAGGAAATCCCGATAAAAAAATCCGATAAACTATTAATAGTAGGTCTTGGCAATAAAACGATTACACCTGATGCAATTGGTCCATTTGCCATTGATTCATTACAAAATGAATTTGCAGATCGACCAAATGAGCAGTTTATTATGTATGCTCCTGGGGTCACAGGGCAAACAGGCTTTGAAACGAGTGAGTTTGTAAAAGCGTTAACAGAAAAAATTCAACCAGCTGCTGTCATTGTTATTGATGCTCTTGCAACGCGTGGGAGTAAGCGTTTATGTCGTACAATTCAGTTAACAGATACCGGCATTCATCCGGGCTCTGGTGTAGGTAATCAGCGCGCGGAAATATCGAAGGAGGCACTTGGCGTACCCGTCTATGCGATAGGCATACCCACTGTTGTAGAAGCGGCTGTTTTGCTCGCTGATGCCATTGATTCGGTATTTCGTCATATAGCAGCAAAAGTTGGTGAAAAGGGGAAGCCGTCAAGTAAACTATCAGTTACTAATTGGCAATCCAATACACAAGAAGCCAATTTAGAACTTGTCAAACCAATATTTGGTGAATGGTCAACCTGGTCTGTTGAGGATAAACGTAAATTATTTGAAGAAGTATTAGGGGCACAAGAACGTTTAATTGTGACACCGAAGGAAGTAGATGTTTGGTTAATGCAATACGGTCTTCTAGTATCTAATAGTCTTTTTAGTGTAGCAAAATCTATTTAAAAGTTCTAAATGCACCTCTCTTTCCATAATGTAGTGCAAGGAGAGGATGCATGCTATGAAAATTATTCAACGCTTTATTGCCTTGTTATTCTTTTTATTTCTGCTACCAATTGTTACAGGACAGCTCCCTTTTCCAAACAATAAAATAATTGAAAAGCCTGTTTCTGAAAATGCAATTGTTTATGCAGCTTCATCAACACCTGAAGTTATCCCTATGCAAGTAACTCCGAAGAAACCTAAAGTTTTATTCGTTTATACTCACTCGCATGAGGCGTATAAACCAGCAGTAAAGAGCGCATCAGGTTTGGAAGAAGTGTACGATGATCAAACGAATATCTTTTCCTTACAGCAAGCGATGATCAATCATTTTCAACTAAATAGTATTGAGGTCAATGTTCTCGATATGGATGTGCAAAGCGTTATGACTCAAACGGGTGCTAAGTTTCATGAAGCCTATAAAACCGTTCGCCCAGTATTGCAGCAAGAGCTGGCAACGAATATGTATGATTTAGTCATCGATTTTCACCGCGACTCAGCAAATGCCTCTGTTACTACTTTAAAGACAACTGATATGAACTTTGCGAAAGTTGCATTTGTCGTAGGTGCTGAACACCCAGGCTATGAAGGTAATTTAGCTTATGCAGAGAAGTTGAATAAAACACTGAATACGATAGTGCCAGGTATTTCACGTGGGATCATGATCAAAGAAAGAAAAGACGGAGACGGTGTTTATAACCAGGATTTATTCCATAAAATGCTCCTCATAGAGCTTGGAGGTATAGATAATACCGAAGAGGAAGTTTTACGTACAGTGGCAGTTTTAGCGCAGGCAATTGCAAATACGATTGTAAGCGAGCAATTATAAGTATAGTTACAGATAGAAAATGATTTCTCTCTAATAGGTTTTCTTCACTCCAACATTGCTAAAATGTGTATGACACTGCTATAATTCAAGATAGTTTAAATTCGTTCAGAAAATGTTTCACTAAAGACAGCAAGTAAAAACATGCTTTTTAGCTTCTTTAGTTAGAAGCGGAATGGATTTAACGCTACCAGTGGCGTATTCATTGCCCTTATAAGCAACTAGAGTTACATTTTCGCTGGGGCGTATTTGATATAGGAGTGGACATATACATGAACCGAGAAGAACGTTTAAAACGCCAAGAGAATATTCGAAATTTCTCTATTATTGCTCATATCGACCACGGGAAGTCGACATTAGCGGACCGTATACTAGAAAAAACAAAATCAATTACTCAACGAGAAATGAAATCGCAATTATTAGATTCGATGGATTTAGAGCGTGAGCGTGGTATTACGATTAAATTGAATGCTGTTCAATTGAAATATAACGCTAAAAACGGTGAAACCTATACATTTCACTTAATCGACACACCGGGACACGTCGATTTTACGTATGAAGTATCTCGCTCTTTAGCTGCATGTGAAGGGGCAATTTTAGTTGTCGACGCGGCACAAGGGATTGAAGCGCAAACTTTAGCTAACGTTTATTTAGCGTTAGATAACGATTTAGAGATATTGCCGGTCATTAATAAAATCGATTTACCAGCTGCAGATCCAGAGCGCGTTAAACAAGAAGTTGAAGATGTTATCGGGCTGGATGCATCAGAAGCTGTTCTTGCATCTGCAAAAGCAGGTATTGGTATTGAAGAAATTTTAGAGCAAATCGTTGAAAAAGTACCGGCTCCACAAGGTGA
>DEQI01000349.1:20711-21471 GCA_002360295.1 Planococcaceae bacterium UBA3370 | reverse complement strand
TATAAGTTTTCGCTAATGGCAATGAGTGCACATTAGGAGGACGATAGACTAGTAAAGTTTAGAGGAGACGAGACAAATGAATACGAAAAATTTAGTTTTAATGGCGCTTTTAGTCGGTGTAGGAGCAGCACTTTATGTTGTCATTCCAGGCATTAGCGGTGGCATGAAGCCAGACTTTATGTTAACCATGATGTTTATTGGTATTTTATTATTCCCAACAGTAAAAGATACATTTTTACTTGCTATTGCTACGGGGGTATTATCAGGATTATTTTCTACATTCCCAGGTGGGTTTGTACCAAACATCGTAGATAAAGCTGTAACAGGCTTCGTATTTTTAATGATTGTTTTAGTATTACAACATTTAGCTCAGAAAATAGTGATCGCTACTATCTTAGTAGGAGGCGGTACTATTTTATCTGGAACAACATTTTTACTAATGGCTTTATTATTAACAGATGTACCGATTGACTTCAGCATTTTATTCGTAACAGTTGTACTACCCGCTGTTGCATTAAATGCGATAGCATTCGTCATTGTGTACCCCATTATAACGAATTTAGTAAAGCGCTCGAATTTTAAAACATCAATATCACAAGCATAAAATAACTCAAGCTGTATCAAAGTACAATCGTATTTTGATGCAGCTTTTTTGTTATTGTATGAAGTAGACACTTTACTTTAAAAGCATACAGTGTTGCTTTAACTAATTTTGAAAGTTATTTATCTAATTTCTAGAATTATTTATCTAATACCGAAA
>DEQI01000349.1:9070-20660 GCA_002360295.1 Planococcaceae bacterium UBA3370 | reverse complement strand
AAATTATTTATCGAAACCGTTGAGTTATAGATCTAATACCAAAAGTTAACCAAAAGAAAATTGCAGTGAATAATTAGTATTACTTTTCAACTGTATTGAATATTTGGTTTAATAAAGCTATATAGAGGAAATTTTAATTATAGCGCACATTTCCAATACTATATTTTAAAGGAGAGAAATGTTATGAAAGCAAAAACTTTTTTTATTGGCATGACCGCTGGTTTAGTAGGAGGATTTGTAGCAACAATTATGTCTACTCCTCAATCAGGTAAACAATTGCGCACTAACCTAGTACACAATTATAATTCTACAAAAGATCAATTAATCGATGTAAAATACCAAGCAGCTAACGTTAAAAATTCAATAACAAATTTTACAAATGAAGCGAAAAATAATATACCTGTAATAATAAATGATTTCATCGATACACTTTCACACTTTTCAAAGGAAATCGAACCCGAAACTAATCGTTTGAAACAAGAAATCGAAGGTTTACAGAAATCTATCAGCGAAATCGAGCTAAATATTTCTCAACACAAAAAGAATGATAACCAACAATAATAATTTCTTTATATAGTATTACCTATTAAATGCCACTATTAAAGGTGGTTGAGCACATAAAAATACCATATTATTATATTTTTAAACCTTTTTCCAATTATTTAATTTTTCTAACTTTAAACTTTTTTCTTTTATTGCTATAATAATTTCAAAACGCTATGAAAGAAGAAGGTGAAGGCTTTGTCTGAGAAATTATATTCAACAAAAGAGGCTATGTTATATAGTCAGAGAATTGCCCAAATATCAAAGGCTTTATGGAAAGCTGTTGAAAAGGATTGGCAACTTTGGATAAAACCATATGATTTAAATATTAACGAGCATCATATTTTATGGATTTCTTATCATATGCAAGGTGCTTCTATTTCCGACGTGGCAAAATTCGGTGTAATGCACGTATCGACTGCATTCAATTTTTCAAAAAAGCTAGAAGAACGAGGCCTATTAAAATTTTCAAAGCGTGACGATGACAAGCGTAATACATACGTCGAGCTTACTGATGAAGGTTGTTCATTGATTTTACAAATGAACGAGCATTACCATGATACACAGCATTGCATTTTAGAAGGATCTTTACCTTTAAAAGAATTGTACGGTCGCTTCCCTGAATTTTTAGACGTAATGGCTGTCATTCGTAATATTTACGGGGAAGACTTTATTCAAATTTTTGAACGCTCTTTCTCAAATTTCAAAGATAGCTTCGAAGAAATCCATGAACAAGTTTCATTACAACAATAATTTATACAGTACATCACAATACTTTTTTAATACTTAATCCTTCCTATTCAAATAATAATTAATCTTCTTCCATATACATTCCTGCGATAGCGAATGCCTTCGCAGGAAACTCTCATTTACTTTTTCCAAATTTTCATGACAGATTTGCCATGCATTTAGATCCCTGCTACAAGAAGTGGAGCGAACCTAAAATTTCCAAGTGGAGATCAACTGCCTGTAAATTCCACCGACAGACAGGATGTCCTCGTATACGAAGCCATAGCACCTGTTTTTGTTAATGTACTTTATAGTATAAAATAAAAAACATATGATTATAGTATAAAAATGGTCAAATTACTTTTCAGATGGTTTCTTTTTCTTTATAATGAAGCGCAAACAAACGCTTGAAAGAAGGTATGACGATGCACTGTTGGAAAATGATTAATATTGAACATGAATACGGTACAGCGAGATTAATTATACTTTCTGCTATTGCCTTTTTTCTTGTCTTTTGCTTTTCATACGTCATATTAAGTGCTAATTACACGACTAAACATAATGATGATTATTTTATTGTATTTTTCGTTACACTTATTTCATTTTATCCAATGCATAAGTTTATTCACTACATGGCGTTATTCGATTACCGGAAAAAACTCGCCTTACGTTGGCGTATTCGTTATCGACTGATCCCAATTCTGCATATGCGCATTAAAGAGACTATTCCAAAAAATCGTTATGTATTTGCATTGCTTGCACCCTTTATTTTTTTAAATAGTTTTTTAATTCTAATGGCCATTAGCTATCCCCAGTATGCTCATTACGTTTGTTTATTACTAGGAATTCATTGCAGTATTTGTGTAATTGATTTATTAAACGTGAAAAATTTATGGCATTCTCCACCGAATGCAATTATTGAAGAAACACCTAAAGGGTATGAAATACTAGTACCGACTAACGTATAATTCAAGCTTGTATATAAACCTAAACGTTTGATATGCTTATTAACGAACTGATAGAGGGGAGGAATAGGTGTGCTACTATTTATTGTAGTGCTATTCTCTGTATTTTATTTATTCCAAATAAATCGGATGACTTATGCACTTTGTATGCGCAAAGAAATTCCCGAGGAAAAACAACCTAAAATTTTCCGTACGATAAATGTACTTATTACCATTTTATTAATTTCTTTTTATGTAGAAGTATTATTTGCTGTTTAAACGTGAAACGAGTTGACTCAATATGAGCCAACTCGTTTTGTTTAATTAGTAAAGAAACGCTGCACCGACGATGATGAGTAAAATGAACAGCACTACTATTAAAGCAAAGCCTGAACCGTAGCCGCCTCCGTTATAGCCTCCGCCACCCATAGCACTCCCTCCTTTCTATTTTCTATCGTATGCATGCCTAAAGGGAACACTTAGGCTGTTTTGACATGCAACCATTTTGTTTTTTATTTCGTTTATGATATAGTAAAAATTGCATTCACATGAATTTAAGGAGCGTACATTTCAAATGAAAAAAACATTTTTAGCATTAACATTAGCTGCTTCATTAGGCTTAGCCGCATGTAGTAATTCTGGTGATGAAGTAGTTGTAACATCTACTGTAGGCGATTTAACACAACAAGATTTTTATAAAGAAATAAAAAAATTAGCTGGTGAGCAATTACTAGAACAAATTATGATTGAAAAAATTCTGGCTTCTAAATACGAAGTGACAGATAAAGAAGTGACAGCTGAATTTGACTCGTTAAAAGAACAGTACGGAGAGCAATTTGATCTAGTCCTTGCACAAAGCGGCTTAACTGAAGATGCGCTAAAAGCAAATATTCGCTTCAACTTATTACAAGAAAAAGCAACTAAAGATGTCGAAGTAACAGATGAAGAAATTCAAAAATACTATGATCAAGCAAGTGTAGAATTAAATGCTCGTCATATTTTAGTTGAAGATGAAGAAACAGCTAAAGAAGCTATTGAACGCATCAAAGCTGGTGAAGATTTTGCAGATGTAGCAAAGGACATGTCTACTGACAGTACAGCTTCAAATGGTGGTGAGCTTGGCTGGTTTACAGTTGGAACAATGGTAACAGAATTTAACGACGCTGCATACGCACTAGAGTTAAATACAATTAGTGAACCGGTTAAAACACAATACGGTTACCATGTCATTGAAGTAACAGACAAACGAGACGTGGAAGACTACGGTACTTTAGAAGAGAAAAAAGATGAAATTCGCGACATCATCGCTGAACAAAAAGGTGACTGGGCTACAACAGTTAAAAAATTATTAAAAGAAGCAAAAGTGGAAGTTAAAGATGCTGACTTAAAAGGTGCATTTGATGCGTACACTGAAGCTGATGATAGTTCTGACGAAAAATAATAAAATATAAGAACTGTTACTTATCTTTAGTATCCTATATGTAATAATCAGTACATCACTTATTTACAGTGGTGTACTTTTTTTATTCCTCTTAAGAACGACCATTAGAAAAAGAGGGAAATCCTCTACTTTTATTGAAAACAACTATACGATTATAATTTGAAAGTTGGAAATCAATATGGATTTTACTTTATTTTTTGAAGAGCCCATTAAAGAAATTGTCGAGTTAAGCCCTGGATACGAGGATCATACTAGTGATGTATGGTTAGTCAAAACAGATAATCAAGAAGTAGTTATTCGCACTTCACGTATGGTTAAAGAACCTAGTAATGATTTTTGGTGGGGGTGTAAAAGAATCTTTGGAATAGATCCTAGGAATGTATTCGAATTAGCCTATGTACATCATAAATTAAGCGAGATGACTACCATCCCCATCCCTAAAGTGTTAAATAAAAGAAAAATATTATCAAAAGAATATATCGTTGTAGAAAAGTTGAGCGGTGTTGTAGTCAATTCCTTTGTCGGTCAGCCCTCTTCTGTATTACAAAGCTTAGGAGAAGGTTTAGCTAAAATTCATTCCCACAAAGAACATTACATCGGGAATCCATCCGGAAGTGTCAAAATAAAACTAGAACAATTTCATCCATTCTTAATAAAAGCGATGCGTGAAATCATTTCAAAATTTTATTCTGAGCAGGAACAAATAAAAGAAAAATATGTGGAAGTAGTACACTTACTTAGCCATTTACCTCCCCCTGAAGTTTCTACCTTTGTCTTGATTGATCTTGATCCTACACAATTTTTATCAAATGATAAAGAAATTACTGGATTAGTGGATACAGAAGCATATGTTGTAGGGCCAAGAGAGTTTGATTTTATTGGTCTAGAATATATTTTAGATGAAAAATCAGCACGTGATTTTAAGATTGGATATGAAAAAATCATGCCAATCCCCGATCTGACAAAGTATAGGTTACCTTATCGATATTTGTATCGTTTATTATCCGTACAAGGAAAAGTGGATATCGATGAATGGTTGAACCAGAAGATTTTATTTTAATTTCTGTTCGACAAACGATCGTCGCAAATGAGGGACAATATTGCAAAAAAAGGATAGATGTATACAGGTATATCCCCTGTTCATCTATCCTTTTTTACCTAATAGGTCCTACAATTGTTGTCTTGATTTTTAATAAAACAGCAAGTGTTCCGGTTAATTTTTCTTAACAAATTCCGATTTTAGCTGCATGGCACCAAAACCATCAATTTTACATTCAATATTATGATCGCCTTCAACTAAGCGAATATTTTTTACGCGTGTACCCATTTTTAACGCTGAGGAACTACCTTTAACTTTTAAATCTTTCACAATAGTTACTGTGTCTCCATCAGCCAATAAATTTCCATTCGCATCTCTAACGACTAATCCTTCTTCCACAACTTCATCGTCTTGAGACCATTCATATGCACACTCTGGACAAATTAACAACGTCCCATCTTCATAAGTGTATTCTGAATTACACTTCGGACAATTTGGTAAATTTCCCATACGTATACCTCCTTAAAGTAATCCCTTATATACTGTCATACTCCGGTTGTAAAGACAAGCTATCTCTTAAAAACAATGGAGCTATTTACGACAATAGTGTGTCACTTTTTTAAAAAATAATGCTAACCTCTCGGAATCGCGTCTATTCCAGGGCATATCGAATATTTGCAATGTTTGTTTATTCATTCGGAAAATGAAACCAAAAACAAGCTTCATTAGATTAAATAGTAGTACATAATGCCATTCTCTAACGTGTTGAAGGTAGTGCTATCCAACAATTCGAAATATGCTGTACATTGAGCGTTTTTTTCTCGTTTTTGTATGTAACAATAAAAAGTATTATGAATTTTGCCATTAAATAGTTAAAACAGTATATTATTTTATTATAAAGCCTAACAACCTATTAAGGAGTGTTCACATTGAATCCGACAACTCAACGTGCTTTTAATTTTAATGCAGGACCATCTGCACTTCCTCAAGAAGTATTAGAAGCAGCAGCACAACAACTAGTAAACTTCAACAATACTGGCATGTCTATTATGGAAATGAGTCATCGTAGTGCAGATTTTGAAGCAGTACATAATGGCGCAATTGATCGTCTTCGTAAAATCTTTGCTATCCCTGATAACTATGAAGTTCTATTTTTACAAGGTGGGGCAAGCTTACAGTTTTCTATGATTCCGATGAACTTTTTACAAGCAGGACAAAAAGCAGATTATGTGCTTACCGGTGCTTGGTCTGAAAAAGCATTCAAAGAGGCAAAGTTATTTGGTGAACCGGTAATTGTAGCATCAACAAAAGAAAATAATTACAAAAATATTCCCGCTGTTACTGATTTACCTTTCAACGATGATGCAGCTTATGTACACATTACATCAAACAACACGATTTTCGGTACAGAGTGGAAGCATTTCCCTGAGACATCAGCTCCATTAATCGCTGATATGTCGAGTGATATTTTATCAAAACCAGTTGATATTAGTAAATTTGCGATGATTTATGCAGGAGCACAAAAAAATCTCGGTCCTTCAGGTGTTACAGTCGTTATTATCCGTAAAGACTTTTTAGAAAAAGCGAATACGAACATTCCAACCATGCTGAAATATTCTACACATGCTGATAACAATTCTTTATATAACACACCACCAACATTTGGTATTTATATGCTTGGTGAAGTATTAAAATGGGTAGAAGAACAAGGCGGATTAGAAAAAATTGCAGCAAATAACGAAGCAAAAGCTAAATTAATATACGATGCCATTGATCACTCTAACGGTTTTTACTATGGGCATGCTGAACAAGGCTCTCGCTCACTTATGAATATTACTTTCCGTGTAGCAGATGAAGAGCTAGAGAAGAAATTTTTAGCTGAAGCAAAAGCTGCTGGGTTCGTTGGCATAAATGGTCACCGCTCTGTAGGTGGTTGCCGTGCGTCTACTTACAATGCAGTTCCTTATGAAGCATGTAAAGTACTATCTGACTTCATGATTGAATTCCAAGCAAAAAATAGTTAAGAAATGCGCAAGCGATCGGTTTTTCCCGAAAGCCGCTTGCTCGATCGAAACCATCTTTTATACTTTTTTAAAAAGGGCAATCTCGCCAGTAGGTACTTACGAGATTGCCCTTTTCATAATTAGATTGTTGGTTTATAAAATGAACGGTTGTCTAACGGGAAGAGACGCTCTGTAAACTCGCCAGGCTTTGTTTTATCCAGTGCACGTGTTAGCATATTCATTTTTGCATCGATATTATCGATATAATGTAAAATTTCTGCTTCTTGTATCATCGGCTTTTTCGGGCTCCCCCACTCTTCTTTGCCGTGATGAGATAACACTAAATGTTGTAATAACATCACCTCTTCGCCTTCGATACCAAGTTCTTTGGCAGCTTGACCAATTTCATTGACCATAATCGTAATATGACCTAGCAAATTTCCTTCTACAGTATATGTCGTGGCAATTGGTCCAGTAAGTTCAATCACTTTCCCAATATCATGTAAAATAATTCCTGCATACATTAAGTCGGAGTTTAATGTCGGATATAAGGTACAAATTGCTTTTCCTAAGCGTAACATCGATACGACATGATCAAGTAAACCTGAAGCATAATCGTGATGATTTTTTGAAGCGGCTGGATAGACTAATAAGTCAGGCTGATGCTTTTTAATTAAATGTCGTGTAATTCGTGCTATGTTTGGATTTTTTATTTCAAAGAAAAATTGTGTTAGCTCTTCATAAAGTAGCTCCTTTGGAATGGCTGATGATGGAACTAGATCATTTATTTGAATCCCTTCTTCCGGACGAACTACACGAATTTGCTTAATACGCAATTGATTTTTCCCACGGTAATCATGGATTTCACCACCTACTCTTACAATTACCTCTGCTCTATACATATTTTCATGTTCTTCATTTGTGTCCCATAATTTTGCTTCTATATCACCGCTTTTATCTTGGAGCACTAAAGACATAAACGGCTTTCCTACTGTCGTTACACCTTTTGTCGCTTGTTTAATTAGTAAATATTGATCGACTTGCTCCCCAACTTGGAGTTTTGTAATTCCTTCCATAAAGAACCACTCCTTTTCTTTACATTAACCGTATTTTTAATGTGTATCTAACATTATTGTACCATGTGTATAACAGCTATTCGATTGAAATAACAGCAAATTGCAGGAAATTTGAGTAGATCAATGCAGACATATTTTTGAAACATTTTTACCATTTAGCTAAATTATGGAGAAAGCTCTGTGAATTATCAGTATATTTCATGTATAATGACAATAAAGGGAAACTTCATTTCGAATCATACTATATTGAAGTAGAACCAATTAGGGCTTATACAGCTAGTAGATGTTTACGTTGAAGACAAGATTTTTTACTGTTCAAGCAAGATCATTCTTTTAAAGGTGGGGGAAAGATGGAAAATTATCGCTTCACAGCATTTGAGAAAACGGGAGAAACTCTTTTTGATGAGGTTTGGACTTTTGACAGTGATGAAACTGCAAAAATCGAAGGCCAAAAGCAGATCGAAGAAAAAGGGGTTGCAGAAAAAACACATCGTCTCGTAAATTCAGCAGGTAAACTTATTTTATTCCATGTGTAATATTCATTTATAGTTAATGGTCATATTACCATTAACTCGTTAAATTAGTTGATAGTACCCTAAAGAACTGCCATGCAATTCTCTAGGGTATTTATTATTTTCCAGTAAAGGCAGGTACTCGCTTTTCAACAAAAGCTTGAATTCCTTCACGATGATCACTTGAATGACGCATTTTCGATTGTGCCTTTGCCTCATTTAGCAAAATTCTCTCTAACTCTGGTAATTTTTCAGCATGTAATATTTGTTTCGTCTCTATCATCGCAGCAATTGGTGAAGCTAATAGTTTTCCGACAAGCTGATCAACTGTCGCACTAGCTGTCCCTTCTGGTACGTTATAATCAATCAAACCGTGAGCAAATGCCTCCTCACCATTCATCACTTTTCCTTCCCAAATCAATTGTTTGGCCTTTATCGTCCCTACGCGCTCCTTCATATGGAAATGTCCACCACCATCAGGTACAAGGCCAATCCCAATAAAATTCATCGCAAGCTTTGCTGTTTCTTCTGCAACGATCATATCACTACCAAGAGCTAAACTAAAACCGAGTCCAGCTGCCGCTCCATGAACTTGTGAAATAGTAATCATCGGTAATGTGTAGTACGCAGTCGCGAGTCGAGTAATATCATCCATAATCGATCCAAAATCGTTAAAATCTTCAGAGCTCACCATCGCTTTTACATCCCCACCAGCTGAAAAAACTCGACCTGCTCCTTTAATAATGAGTACTTGAACCTCAATTTTCTGATGCAATGCTTCAAAGCAGTTGGCTAACTCTTTCATCATTGTAAAATCCATTGCATTCATTGCCTGCGGTCGATTTAGAGTAAGTACCGCCTTTCGATCAAGTACTTCAAGTTCAATCGTTGTATAATTCATTTTTCCTACACCCCTTCAACTGAATAGTCATTCATTACCTATAATTCTATGTTCCTCTCGAAAATCCTCTTATTTACTTAAATATTGTCTGATTTGGTTACCTGTTAATAAACTAGCCACTTAAAGATACCCCTTCTAGTGAACAATCTCAGTGGACTCCAACACAACAAAGTATGGTAACCCCTTGTTCTTTCTAACTAATAAAATGAACCTTGCAATTGACTGAAAAATTAAAATCGACAAATTTGTGACATAAAAAATGTTCGTCTTGCATCGCATTCTCCTAATTTACTGTACACAGTAAAAATTTCCATGTAATTTCAATCAAACTACTTGTTATCAATGACGATAACGCTTACATTGCCCTAAATTAAAACACGAACGATATTTAACATACAAACTAATTTAGTTCGTTTTTAAGAAAAAAATAGTGCTAATTTTTTCTTAATTTTAATTTTTTTTATAATTATCGTTGACAAAGGTGAACAATCAGGATTATGATGTTAACAAATTTAATTGCGAAAAATATTGTGATGGAGACATGCTCTTCGTACTTTTTCTTTAGAGAGCTGATGGTTGGTGAAAATCAGTGTAAGAGGCGAATGAAGTTCCACTCCTGAATAGATAAGCAGTAAACGTCAGTAAGCTTATCCGTGTATGCTCGTTACGCATGAACTTAAGGTTGTAAAAATGATGATGATGATTTTTACAATGAACAAGGGTGGTACCGCGTAGGTTTGTTAATTAACAGCTTTTCGCCCCTTACATTTTTATGTAAGGGGACGAAAGGCTTTTTATTTTATTTAAAGGAGCGAATTATCATGACGACAGAAACAATCGAAAATGCAACAACTGCTATCACTAATACAATTAATGTTTTTATTGCAGACCCATTAAGTGAAGATGGTATCCAACCTCTTCGTGAAGAAAAGGACTTACCTTTAAACATCATGATTGATACAGGGTTAACTCCAGCTGAATTAATCTCAAAAATTGCGGATGTACATGTTTTGCTTGTACGTTCTCAAACAACCGTAACACGTGAAGTAATTGAAGCTGCAAAAAATTTGAAATTAATTGGGCGCGCAGGGGTTGGTGTGGATAATATCGACTTAACAGCTGCAACTGAACACGGAATTATTGTCGTCAATGCACCTGACGGAAACACAAACTCTGCAGCGGAGCATACCATCGCTATGATGACATCTCTTGCACGCTTCATCCCACAAGCTTTTAACACTTTAAAAAATGGTAAATGGGACCGTAAATCTTATGTAGGTGTCGAGCTAAAAAACAAAACATTAGGTGTTATTGGGATGGGCCGTATCGGCGTTGAAGTAGCTTACCGTGCAAAAGGTCAACGTATGAATGTTATCGCCTATGATCCATTCCTTACTGAAGAACGTGCGAAAGAGCTAGGTGTAACAAAGGCTACAGTTGATGAAGTGTGTGCAGCAGCAGATTTCATTACAGTTCATACACCACTTCTTCCAGAAACACGCAATCTTATTAATCAAGAGCGCTTTGCTATTATGAAAGATGGCGTGCGAATCATTAACTGTGCTCGTGGAGGAATAATTAACGAAGATGACCTTTATAATGCGATTGTAGAAGGTAAAGTGGCTGGTGCAGCACTTGACGTATTCGTAACAGAGCCAGCAACAGATCATAAATTATTAACATTACCACAAGTAATCGCCACTCCTCACTTAGGGGCTTCAACAATTGAAGCTCAAGAGTCTGTAGCAGTTGATGTTTCAAACGATATTATTAAGTTTTATAAAACAGGTACAGTAACAAACCCTGTAAACATGCCTTCAATACCGAAGGAAAAACTTGCACAAGTGGAGCCATTCTTTGCATTAGCTGAAAAATTAGGCAAGTTCCTCATCCAAGTAACAGATGAAGTCGTCAAAGAATTAAACATTTCTTACGCTGGTGAAGTTGCAAACTTTGATGTGCGTCCACTGACAGCAAACGCTATTAAAGGACTATTATCGACAAATCATGGTACACACGTAAATGATGTTAATGCTCGCTATCTTGCTGAACGAATTGGCATGAAAATTAATGAGCATAAAACAACAACAGCAAAAGGCTTCACTAATTTAATTACAGTTGAAATCAAAACAGAAAACGAAACACATACAGTAGCAGGTACATTGTTAAATGGCTTAGGAGCTCGTATTGTAAAAGTAGAAGGTTTCGTAGTAGACGTAGTACCTGAAGGCAACTTACTGTACATTAAAAATACAGACAAACCAGGTGCAATCGGTCGCGTAGCTACTAAATTAGCTGAAAAAGAAATTAATATCGCAACAATGCAAGTAGGTCGTGATGTTGTTGGTGGTTCAGCTATTATGATGCTGGCAATCGATAACGTAGTAACAGCTGAAGATTTA
>DEQI01000349.1:0-8904 GCA_002360295.1 Planococcaceae bacterium UBA3370 | reverse complement strand
AATGCTCGAACTCCAGAAATTTATGCTTCCTTATCTTTTCATAAAAAAAGGTGTCCAAATTTACGGACACCTCCTTCAAATATAAAATTCAAATCAGATTTTATTTACTTATAATAGTTTTATTCATAATTTCACGATTTCTTGCTTCGAAAACTTCGTTGTAGGTAGATACTTTCGCGACTTTATCAGCAGTTGGTTCAAGTCTTAATTTGATATCATTAATGGCATTGATGGCATCTTGAAATGCACCTGCAATTAAATAAACCTTATTATTATGTTTTGAAATATCTCCTACAGCATATATTCCATCAACAGTTGTTAAACCTTTTTCAGTTGTTGTTAAATAATATTGATATTCAGAATCCCGTTCTGGATTCACTGTAGCATCAAATGTAAAGGAATCGTCACGATCATAACCATGATTAACTAATACATCATCTACAACAATTGTTGATGTTTCATTTGTCGACGTATTTTCCAAAATGACTTCTTTAATTTTTGTCTTTTCTTTGTTTGGTACAAGTGATTGTATTTTTGTATTTGTCAAAATCGGTATGCCATTTTCTTCTAAATATCGAATTTGTGCTTCATGAGCAGATAATTTTTCTCCACGGTAAATTACAGTAATTTGTTTAGCAATTCCGATTAAATCTTTAGCCCAATCAATCGCAGAATTTCCTCCACCTGAAATTAATAGTGATTTATTTTTAAAGCTTTGGACACTACGAATCGTATAATGGAGATTGGATGCCTCGTATTTTTCTGCATCTTTGACACGCAACTTTATAGGATTAATTATGCCTCCACCTACTGCAATAACTACTGTTTTAGAAAAATGCTTTTCACCTGTACTTGTCTCGATAACAAATAAATCATCTTTCTTAGTTACAAAATCTACCTTCGTATTCAAATAAACAGTTGGATGAAATGTTAAGCCTTGTTCAATTAGATTTTCCATCACTTTTTGTGCTGGTGTAGCTGGCAACCCACCGATATCCCAAATAATCTTTTCAGGGTATAGGTGTAATTTCCCGCCCAATGCAGATTTATATTCGATAATCTTTGTTTTTAAATCTCGTAATCCTGCGTAAAATGCGCTATAAAGCCCACTTGGTCCCCCACCTATAATCGTAATATCATAGATGTCATTCATCCAAAACACTCCCATCTTATTTGTTTATCATTTATCCAAGGAGGTAAGACTCCCACTTATTAAAGATTCATTTTATTATGATGTCGTCCAATTGGTACTACAGATGGAGAATGTGATATCGGATCTTGAATGACTGTACAGTTGAGACCAAAAATATCTTTGATTAATGCACTTGTAATGACTTCTGCTGGTGCGCCTTCCGCTACAAGTTTCCCTTTATGTAGCGCAAAAATATGGTCTGCATAACGTGCTGATAGGTTAATATCATGTAGAACCATCACAATAGTAGTTCCATATTTTTTATTTAAGTCCGTTAACATATCAAGTATTTCTACCTGATAGGTAATATCTAAATATGTTGTAGGCTCGTCTAAAAACAAAATATCAGTCTGTTGCGCAAGTGCCATCGCAATCCATACACGTTGTCGTTGTCCCCCAGATAGCTCATCAATAGGGCGATTAGCGAATTCCGTAATATTCATAATTTCCATTGCCTCTGCAACCGCTTCATAATCTTTCTTCGTCCAGCCCTTTAAAAAAGTATGGTGTGGAAATCTTCCTCTTCCAACTAAATCGGCAACTGAAATTCCTTCTGGCACAATAGGAGATTGTGGTAATAGCCCTAAAACACGCGCTAATTGTTTGGGTGGAATCTGTTGAATCGGTTTGCCATCCAGTATCACTTGTCCAGACGTAGGTTTTATTAATCGAGCCATCGTTTTTAAAAGAGTCGATTTCCCACACCCATTTGCTCCAATAATGATGCTAATTTGGTTACTAGGAATGGTCACGCTTATATCCTGTAAAATCGTTTTATTATCATATCCAGCCGTAACATGTTCAGCCTGAAATATATGTGTTGGTTTCATTATAGATCTCCCTTTCGATTGATTCGAATTAATAAGTAAATCAAATAAGGTGCTCCAAGAATCCCTGTAATCACTCCTACAGGATATCTAGTAACAAAGGCAAATTGACCAATCAGATCCGCTGCCAGCACTAAAATGACCCCGACTAAACCGGCTGGAATAATATTAGAAAATCCAACACCAACTAATTTTTTGGCAATTGGCCCTGAAAGAAATGCAACAAATGCAATCGGACCTGTTGTCGCTGTCGCTAGCGCAAGAATCAGTACAGAGCTAATTATCAGTACTAGTCTTGTCTTATTTGTATCTACACCAAGAGATGTAGCGGCTTGCTCGCCTAATTCTAGCATTTCTAATCGTTGTCCGAAGAACATAAGGATTGGCGTACAAATACAAACGATAAGTATTAGCGGATAAAGGTGCTCCATCTTCGCACCATTTAAGCTACCACTAAGCCAGCGCATTGCAGTTGGAATATCTTGCGTTTTACCGATTAACATTAAATAAGAAATGACTGCATTTAACATTGCCTGTAAACCGATACCTATTAAAATAAGTCGTCCTATTGAAAACGATGTGCCCTTTGATAGCGTATAAATGACTAACACCGTTGCAAGTCCACCAACAACAGAAGCAATCGAAACCATCGTATTGCTAGCCTGTAGCACAATGATACAAAAAACGGCTGCTGCACTTGAGCCTGTCGTTATACCGATTACATTTGGATTCGCTAATGGGTTACGTAACATCGTCTGAAATATATAGCCTCCAACACCAAAGGAAAATCCTGCAAACACCCCTGCAATCATACGAGGCAATCGTATTGTCCCAACTGCAAATGATGCCCCCTTAACCTGCTCGCCTAGCAACACTTTTATCACATCTTTTACAGGATAGATTGTATGACCAAGCATAAGCATCGTGCTACACAGTACTAACGCTATAGCCGCTAATATTGATGTAACCAATAGAAAACGGCGCCGTTTTTGTAATCTCATGTTCATTATAGAATTCATTGTTTCATTCATCATAATGTACGCATTTTCGCTTTCATTGTAATTAAAATTAATATAGGTGCCCCAACAAAGGCGGTAACAATGCCAACTTCTAGCTCACCAGGACTACCAAGTAGCCTGCCCAAAACATCTGATATCGTTAAAATAATCGCCCCTGAAAGTGCTGACAGTGGGATAACATAACGTAAATCTGCTCCAATCACTAGTCGAATTAGATGCGTAGCCAATAAGCCAATGAAACCAATGGGGCCAGCCAATGCCGTTGCAGCACCGCATAATAACACGCCACCAAATGCTGCAGCCATTCGAATCGTAACCGTACGCACACCTAATCCTGTGGCGACATCATCTCCTAATGCTAATGCATTTAATGCTGGAGCAGCGATGAACGCTATTAAAATACCTACTATTAGAAATGGTATAAACAGAGAAATAGAATCCCAGTTTCCTGCCCCAACACTACCAACTTGCCAAAACCTGAATTGATCCATAACATTCGTACGAGGTATCATTACCGCAACGACTAGTGAAGACAATATAGCACTTGTAGCGGCACCTGCTAAAACGAGTTTAAGAGGTGTAGCACCACCACTTCCCATCGACCCAATTCCAAATACAAAAATAGCGGTAAGTATTGCCCCCGCTATTGCCAGCCAAATATATTGATTTGCCGAACTAATATTGAAAAAGGCGATTCCACAAACGACAAAAAGAGATGCCCCTGTATTCACACCTAATATACTTGGATCTGCAATAGGATTACGCGTAACCGATTGCATTAGTGCACCTGAAATACCTAATGCAGCACCACACATCAAACTAAATATCGTTCTAACAACTCTTTGTCGAATCACATTTGCCTCATGGGACTGGGCATCTGGATGGAATAAACCATCCAGAATATCAGTCCAACCGACCACCCGAGAACCAAATGCAAGCGAGGCTATCATACATATACCGAGTAAAATCATTAGCAGTATGAATACCTTGATAAAATGTCGTGGAATAAGTAGCTGCTTTTTTTCTGAAACGGATGATTTATTCATATTAGTTCAACTTTTTCGCAACATCTGAGATTAAAGATAAGTATTCATCAATTGTATATTGAATGGATAAAGGATTTGGATTCCCAGCTGCTGCAAGTGGAGTGTTATCACCAATAATTACTACAGAACCATTTTGAATGGCTGGCACTTTTCCTAAAATAGGATCAGCTTGGAGGGCAGCTAATGTATTCTCACCTCCATATGCTATGAAGATATCTGCATCATTTAGTGCATCTGCATTTTCAGCACTTAACTCAATATAGAAGCTAGATTCATCTGTAATTTGAGCTTTAATGCTTTCTGGAAAAACCATACCTACATCTTCAAGCAATTCTCCACGAGGATCTGTTGGTGTGTATACATAAAATTTCGATAGGTCACTCACATTAAACATAGCAAATGCAGCTTTTTTCCCTTTAATTTCAGGATACTTATTGGCTGTGTCCTGAATTAACTTTTCAGTATCAGCAATCAACCGTTTCCCTTCTTCTTCCATTCCCATACCTTTAGCATTGTATAAAACTTGGTCACGCCATGAAATGACCCATGGAATTTCTGGATATGCAACAACAGGAGCAATTTCACTTAACGTATCATATTCTTCCTGTGTAATGCCTGAGTACGCTGCCAGAATGACATCTGGATTCGAATCAGCAATGGCTTCGAAATCTAAGCCGTCCGTATCTTGGAAAATGTTTGGATTTGTTTCACCAAGTTCTTTTAATTTTTCAGCCGTCCAAGGTAGCATTCCACTGCCATCTTGAACACCATAGTTTGCCGCTGAGAAGCCTACTGGAACAACTCCTAATGCAAGCGCTACATCATGGTTTGCCCATGCAATTGTTGCAACACGTTCAGGTTTTTTTTCAATTACAGTTTCACCTAGAGCATGTTTAATAACAATTGGATAGCCCGATGCTGTCTCATCTGAGTCAGTGTTTTGAGATTTCGATGTATCAGCTTCTTCAGAGCTTGATTCTTTATCTGCACAACCAACAAGTGCAAATGAAAGAATTGAAATTAATAATAGTGTAAAAAATGAAAAATATCGTTTTAAATTCATTTGAATTCACTCCTCAATCACCTAAGTATAACGATAATGATTCTCATTATCGCTTATAATATATATTTTACAATATTGCTTGTCAATATATAATTTGATAAATAATTTATACGACATGTATATACTCTCCTATTTCATTATAATTCAAGCTCATTTTTATAATTAGAACTTAAAAATCATATGAATTTAATATATTTATTCTGTATTACGTCCCTCAACGCTTCTATTTTTTCAATTTGTGTATTTCCTCAAAAATTCCATATGCTAAATATAACGAAACTTTCTTCTCCCCTTTATCGTATAAAAGAACAAGCTTGTATGAGAGAGGAGAACATCATTGGAATCAAAAGATCATTTAATGGCTCATTTACACACTATCCAGCAATGGGAAAAAGATCAGAAAAAATTATGGTTTTGGGAAAAGCTAAGTCGCCTACCTTTTAAAATTTTAGATAAATTAACACCTGCATTTATACAAAATAAAATCGGCATACTCTTGTCCGAACTAGGGAACTATATTCAAACTGGAGGACAATACTTAATTAATGAACAAGCATTAGTGAAAAAAATACGTAACTATTCTACCGATTATTCTATCCATACGATTAACGATATCGGTGCACTACCACTAGAAGATATGATTACTTTAAGTGAAAAGCTTCAAAATAATCGAATCAAAATGGCAACAGTTCAAGGAGCTTCTACAGGATTTGGGGGACTCTTTACATTAGCAATCGATATTCCTGTAATTTTGGGGTTGGCATTGAAAACTTTACAGGAAATCGCCATTATTCATGGTTATGATCCAAATGATAAACAAGAACGAATTTTTATTGTGAAATGCTTACAATTTACTTCCTCTGACATTGTAGGAAAAGAAGCCATTTTAAAAGAACTCTCTGCAATGCATGATACAAACCAGGCAGCTGACAATATGATTTCACAACTTAGAGGTTGGCAAGAGGTATTTTTAACATATAAAGATCAATTTGGTTGGAAAAAGCTTTTTCAAATGGTGCCAGTTGCAGGCATTATTTTTGGTGCATTCGCAAATAGAGCGATGATCCGTGATATAGCAGAAACAGGAATCATGCTTTATCGAAAAAGAAGAATTTATGAAAAATTAAGTAATATAGAACAAACTGAGTAATTTTTTAGGTAAAATATTAAACACACGTTCATTTAAATACGAAAACCCCCATAAAGTGAAAAATAGAGAACTATACTGTTTTACAGTTTCATATAATGATTGATATCAATGAAAAAAGGGGTATTACATATGCAAAAATGGACGTTCATTTTGATTTTGGTGTTGTTTGCATGCATGAATTTCCAGCAACAAGCGCATGCTACTGAGCCTTCAACGGTCAGAACTATAACGAAGGAAATACAATTATTTGCTGAAGACTATAAAACCGAAGTCACGACTATTCCTGTCAATGCAACCGTATTGATGTATGAAAAAAAAGCTGGATGGGCAAAGGTGAAATATATGCAGCATACCGGATTTATTCCGGTTACAGTATTGAAGTCTATACAACCAGAACTAAAGCTTGTCTCTGCTAAAAATAATCCATTCGTTAGGGAAACAAACAATTTCCATGCAAAACAAGTAGGGAATTTGTATGTAAACAGTATTGTTCAAGTATATGCAACAGATGCTGACGGTTGGTCATTCGTACAATATGGTAATTTAACTGGCTATGTTATTGCAACCGCTTTAAAAACACCTACTGTCGAAAAAATGATCGTATCCAACAACAAAGGGGTATCCGTAAAAAATATTGCAAGTCCTTCTGGAAAAGAAGTGGCGATACTTTCGGATAAAACTAAAGTAGATGTTTATACAACATTACAAGGCTGGTCATACATTGTGGCAGGTGATATACAAGGTTATGTCGCTAAAAGTAACCTGAAAAAAATATCTTCAGTACAACTTGGCAAATATAATCAAGGTGTAGCATTACATACAAAACGCATTGCCCTTACTTTTGATGACGGTCCTCACCCAGTCATTACACATGAAATATTAAAAACACTTGAAAAATACAACGCAAAAGCAACATTTTTCATTACAGGTCATCGTGTTGAAAAAAGCCCTGATGTATTAAAAGATATTTTTGCAGCGGGTCATGAAATCGGCAACCATACGTATAACCACAAAAAATTAACTGAATTATCAATGAATCAAGTGGATGCTCAAATTATCAAAACAAACAATCTTGTCAAATCAATTATTGGTGAAGAGCCTACATTATTCAGACCACCATATGGATCATTTAATAAAGAAATACAAAACTCACTCTCTGTCCCATTAATTATGTGGTCTATAGATACACTTGATTGGAAGCATCGAGATCCAGAGAAAACTTTAAAGGCTGTTCAACAGCACGCCCAAAACGGTAGTATCATATTAATGCATGATATTCATCAAACGACTGCCGATGCATTAGATCAAGTACTGTCTTATTTAACAAAGGAAGGCTATGAGTTCGTTACGGTTTCTGAAATATTAAATTAACGATTCTACTCCTCTTTTTTGGGGGCGTCTAGCCTGTAATTAATAAAAACCAGACTCGTTCATGTGATACGAATCTGGTTTTATTTTTAACCTTCCAAATTTTTTACTACGCCAAGGTCAGTTGAAATAATAATCGGTGCTTCTACCGCTAATTTTCCGGAGAATAGCCATCTCCTACCGACTGGCCCAAGTAAAATGAATACACCCTCTTCATATTTACCCATAAAATTTAAAAATTCACTATATGAAAGTGGCTCGTCACCCGTTTGCGTGATACCAATAGCTAATAGTTCTTCTGCATACTTTTCAATGTTATTTGTAGAAAGTCCAATTTCGCTAATCTCTACTACTTCCCTTGCCGAGAAAGTTGTTGATGCTGATTTTGCTGTTGTTTCTTCACGTGCAATATATTCGACTATATTACCCGCTGGATCTTCAAAATAAAATGACCTTGCTTTTGATTCGACGAAATGAATTTCATCTTCTCCATCCTCTGTTGCTAATTGTACTTTAGCTTGAACCCACCCTTTTGCTTGTTGAAACAAATTAGGGGGAATATTAAATGCAAAATGATAATAATACTTATGGTGTTCATCTTTATGAAAAGTAATAATACTTTCCCCTATTTGAAAACTGGCCGTACTATTACTCATCTCCAAACATTTAAATTGAAGTATATGTTCATAAAAAGAAATGGTTTCATCATAATTAGATATAAATAGTTCAATTTCATTTATTTTCATCATTTATCCCTCCATCATTATTCTATAATGACAAAATGATAACGGATATACACATTTAGACTGAAAATTCCGATTTCTGAAGTGTCTGTATCAAACAGTATTGCTCATTTATATGCCTGCCGTATTCATTAAAACAACTCGCCAGCCATCTGGATCAGCAATCGTTACCCCTTTTTCATTCCAATAAGGATTTTCTGGCTCTACTTCTGGATAGCCCATCTTCATCAGGCGCTGAGTAAGCCTTTGAATAGTTGTTAAGTTCGGTATATAAAATACAAGTAGATTATCCTTTGACGGTGCAGGACAAGGACTTCCATCAATATGCTCTGTAAATTCTAAATGATAGTCTGCATTCGGTAATCCAATCATAAGTCCCGTATATCCACGGTGTCCTGTAAATGAGCCGATTTTCTCAAGACCAAGACCTTCACAGTAAAACCTTTCTATTTCTAGTAGCTTGTCTGTCGGTCTCGCTATACGAACTTGAGCAACT
>DEQI01000184.1:5781-5920 GCA_002360295.1 Planococcaceae bacterium UBA3370 | reverse complement strand
CCAGACTTTACGCACACCGTACATCGTATACGCGCTGTATCTCTCTCTTCAGCCAGTCATCGCGCTGCGCACGGGCACTGCGTTTATCCGGATGATGTCGCTGTTGCTGACAGTGGTAATACGTTGACGGGGCAATATG
>DEQI01000184.1:0-5616 GCA_002360295.1 Planococcaceae bacterium UBA3370 | reverse complement strand
TGACGTTCAGCGGTGGTGAGCCCGCCATCACCGCCTCCGGTATCCCGCTCATGCTGGCGTACCCAGACACGCAGAGTCTCCGGTGTACAGCCAATCTTTGGGGCAATGGAACAAATTGCCGCCCACTGTGAGTCATATTCGCCCTGACTTTCCAGAACCATACGAATCGCCCTCTGACGGACTTCGGGGGAAAAACGAGTATTTTTAGTCATCCTGTTTACCTCTTTCTCAGGGAGTTTAGTCTCCAGGATTCCCGGGGCGGTTCAAGGATTGCGGAAAACCATGTCTATCCAGCTATGATTCGCATAGATTATGGCCAGGATTTTTTTTATCCAACACGGACGTAATGCGCAGAAAAACATGTAGTAAAACTGGAGATTACCCAATCAGGTAAGTTGGCGCAGAACGCTTTTATCGAGAGTTTTAACCGGACATACCGAACAAAAATACTCGGTTTTTGTCTGTTCAGAACGCTGGATGAAAAGCGGGAACTGGCGGCAAACTGGTTGTCAGAATATAACAGTGAACGCCATATCAACTACTTAACCATATGACACTGGAAGAACATCACTAACGCCATTATTTGGTCACGATCTCAAAAGGTGCATGGAACTAAAACGAGTCTGTTTACAACGCAAGATGGGTTATGTTATAAAGTAACATAAGTGAGTTGGTAAGCATAAAGTAAAGAGGATAACTTATAGTGCTCCCCTTATTTAAAGCATTTTGTTTTTTTTGTATTCTATTGTTAGGCTCAGTATTAATTCGGGGTAATAATAATCTTATTTCACCAGTGGTTAGACAAGAATTTTTTTTATCGAAAAAAACAACCCCATCCTTTTATCAGAAAATTGATGCGTGCTTTAGCAACGTTAATCTTGACTTTACATACAAGTCTGTTGATTACTCAGCATCTACCATTTTGCAATACATTAGAAGATTAATAAGAAAGCTTTACATTAAATAAAAGAGATGCAATTATCAATAAAATAAGAATATCTCGTTAAGAAATATAGCAATATATATGATATTTCAGGAAATAAGTAATCATACATCTATTGATTTATAAAGTATTATTGGAAGGAAGTGTTACATGAACGATTTACGCACTCCCCTCCATTACACTAATAAACACCACCGACTTGGTATTTATAAATTTTCTAATAAAAGCATCATTTTCACTGAAACAAAATAAATATCAATCACTAAGATAATTAACTTATCTGAACAAGTAATCACACTCATATGTTATTAGTTTTCTTATTAATCAGAAAGGAGGGATTTATAAACCAGCAACTTTTTTTGTAGGTGGAGCCACGGTTGATTTCTGATATCAACCACCTGAGTTTATTTTCGTCGAATGGTAATGTCTTGTCGCACAAACGCTATCTGAATAATTAACTGTAATGGCGTTATTGGTATATTTGCCGACATTAACGCTAATAAAGACCCTGATTGCTTCATAATCGCAGGATTTGGCCATTTTGTCTCCCTTTAGATAAGAGTTAACAAAATAACCCCAGGAAGAAGGTACCGGTTTCCACGTTACAGACGTTCCCGGCATAAAGTGTCCGACCAGGGCCTTATTCGCAGTTACCAGCGCCCTGTATGCCCTGATATTTTCTGGAACATGGATGACCGGGGCAGTAATCATACCGGGTTTGACTGACTCCCCTGATATTCTGACATAAAAGGGAATAAATAAAGCGACATGCGGCCACATTGTAAACAAACGTTAAACAAAACAGCATTTTTCAGTTGACTACTACGAGTAAATAAAAAAATATTTATCAAAAACAAACGAGTGGAATGGAGTTAACTTGTCTATGTACTTAAAGATTCTTGCTACTGCACTCTCAGCTCCTGTAGCGTTTGCTGCACTGGCTTCTGATACTGGGCTTTCTTTTACACCGGAGAAAATCAGTACGGAGATTGATTTTGGCACTTTAAGTGGCAAGGCCAAAGAACGGGTTTATCTGCCTGAAGAAAAAGGGCGCAAAGCCAGCCAGCTGGACTGGAAATACAGTAATGCGCCAATTGTCAAGGGGGCATTTAACTGGGATCTGTTACCCAGAGTATCTGTCGGTGCCTCAGGGTGGACAACATTAGCTGGTCGTGGAGGCAATATGGTGGACAGGGACTGGCTGGATACGAGCAATCCCGGAACCTGGACTGATGAGAGTAAACATCCGAATACCCGTCTAAATTTTGCTAATGAATTCGACCTGAATATTAAGGGATGGCTCCTGAATCAACCAGACTATCAGTTAGGTCTTATGGCTGGTTACCAGGAAAATCGTTATAGCTTTACAGCAAAAGGAGGCTCTTATATCTATAGTAGTGAGGGAGGCTTCCGGGATGAAACGGGATCATTTCCAGATGGTGAAAGAGCTATAGGCTACAAACAACACTTTAAAATGCCCTATATAGGGTTAACCGGTAATTATCGGTATGATAGCTTTGAGTTCGGGGGGAGTTTCAAATATAGCGGATGGGTGAAGGCATCGGATAATGATGAGCATTACAACCCTGAGAAAAGGATCACCTATCGTAGCGATGTAAATAATCAGAACTATTACTCTGTCTCACTACATGCTGGTTATTATATTACACCTGCAGCTAAAGTTTATGTCGAAGGAACATGGAACCGTATTACTAATAAGAAAGGTGATACTTCTCTGTACTCCAGAAATTTGAATATATCTGATCACACCAAAAATGGTGCAGGCATTGAAAGCTATAACTTTATGACCACAGCTGGTCTGAAGTATTATTTTTAACCTGAAGCATGCCTGTTTTTAACTTTTTCATGACACTTTAAATATGATAAACAAAAGGCCAGCACTTCTGATGGTGGTCTTTTGATTTTTTATAATATGTGGAGGGTATATGTGCTCAACGATAAAAGTGTTTCTGTTAACTCTTGTATTTTTAAAGATGCTGCTCTGCCACTCTTCATGCATAACGACACAGTGTTATCGACATAAAAATAATTGATAAGCGATGTTAATAATATGAATTTTATTATAATTCTATTACTCGTCAATAATAAGAAGACCATCCAATAAAAACACTCGCAATAACCTGAAGGATCCTGTCGTATAAAAATAAACATTGTTTTTACATTTAATCTCTCTTGATTTTGTTTAATCATAGTTTATGTAAGATAATTTATTTTTATAATGATTACATGAAAACAAAAGAGGTTAGATATGAAATTATTATTACTTACAGGTGCAACAGGATTTCTTGGTGGCGCGGTCCTGGATAAGCTGCTGGATAACTGTAATAATATAAATTTGCTACTTTTAGTACGAGCACCTACTCCACAAGCGGGACTGGAAAGAATTAAAGAAAATATGCGTAAATTTAATGTTTGTGAGGAAAGGTTGCATGCATTAACTAATGATAACATCTTGCCTGGGGATCTAAATAATCCGGAAGCCTTTCTCATGGATCCTCGTCTTGATGAAGTCACTCATGTTATAAACTGTGCGGCTATAGCTTCTTTTGGTAATAATCCTTTTATATGGAATGTGAATGTTACAGGTACACTTGCTTTTGCAAGAAGAATGGCAAAAGTGGCAGGACTGAAACGCTTCCTTCATGTTGGTACTGCTATGTCTTGTACACCTCATACGGGGTCGCTAGTTAAGGAAGAGTCTGCTTCATCAGAAACAGGTGAACATTTAGTGGAGTATACGCATTCAAAAGCAACAATAGAATATCTGATGCGTAAGCAGTGTCCTGATTTACCTTTGTTGGTTGCCCGACCATCAATTATTGTTGGCCACAGTCGTTTAGGGTGCTTACCTTCAACCAGTATTTTCTGGGTATTCAGAATGGGGTTAATGTTGCAAAAATTTATGTGCTCTCTGGATGATAAAATAGATGTTATCCCTGTAGATTATTGTGCTGATGCATTGCTAATGTTGCTTGAAAGTTCGTTAATTAATGGTGAGATTGTTCATATATCAGCAGGTAAAGAAAGTAGTGTGACGTTCTCTGCTATTGACGAAGCTGTAGCCCGTGCTTTGAACTGTGATCCTGTTGGAGACAGATATACTAAAGTCAGTTATGACATACTGGCAATGAGCCGTCATGATTTTAAAAATATTTTTGGTCCCTGTAACGAACGCCTTATGTTAAAAGCCATTCGTTTATATGGAGCGTTCAGTATGCTCAATGTTTGTTTCAGTAACGACAAGCTACTGAGTATCGGAATGCCTAAACCGCCAAAGTTTACTGATTATATTAAATACTGTATAGAAACGACAAAACACCTTTCAATTCAACAACAAATGGAAGTTGATTTTAAATAATATTTATCATAATCAGAATTATTGTTGGTGTTGCACTCATAACATATAAAAACGCCGAGGATATGACTTTGTCAATTAAAAATATAAAGCGCATTATTACGGCCTGGAAACCATCTACATTCGAAACGTACAAAAAAACTTTTGAAAAATACGGTGGTAGTGTAAACATGCATCCGGATGTTGTTTCATACTTTATGATACATCATGACTGGAAGTTTGATTTTTTTCACTATGAAAAAGATGGTGATATCAAAGGCTCATATTTTCTGTGCAATGGAAAACAAATTGGGATAATGGCAAGAAGGTCTTATCCTCTTTCATCTGATGAGGTATTAATTCCTTTTTCCCCACATGCAAGATGTTTTTTTCCGGATAAAACTAATAAATTATCAATTATAAATAAACAAAATATTATCAATGCAACATGGAAAATAGCCAGAAAAAAACAAAATTGTATTATAAAGGAATCTTTTTCACCTAAATTTGAAAAAACTCGCCGAAATGAAATCCAGAGATTTATCAGGAATGGCGGAGAGATTAAGTGTATAAGCCAGTTATCCGATAAAGAAATATCCAGCTCTTATATATCACTTTTTCATTCCCGGTTTGGAGGTACCCTACCTTGCTACGAATATGATAATCTGTTAATGTTTATTTCTCACTTACGAGAACTTATGTTTGGCCATGTGCTATTCTGGGATAATAAACCGTGTGCTATTGATATAGTACTGAAATCTGAAAGCTCATGTAATGTTTATTATGACGTTCCAAATGGTGCAGTTCTGAATGATGAGAATTGTATGAAACTAAGTCCGGGAAGTGTCCTTATGTGGCTGAATATAGATAAAGCACGAAGGTATTGTCAGGATAATAATAAAAAGATGATATATTCTATCGGTGCATTCAGACCTGAATGGAAATATAAACTACTATGGTCTGTTCCCTGTAAGGTTGGTAAATGCTTATGTTAGAATATGTATAAAGGTAAGTAACTATATAAGAGCGTCCAGTCTGCAAATACTCCTCTAAACATGGAGGAGTAGATTTATAATGTCATAACATTTACTAAATCGTTTTACATTAATTTCAAATTTGAAATTAATGTATTTTGATAACTATATATTTTTGATTCCGAAAACAGACATTTCTTTCTTTGAGTCAGGGCTTACACTCAAAATATTAATATTGTTTGTGTGAAGACATATTATTCAATAACGATGGTGAGAAATATCTGTACTTTTTCGCATAATCTAACCATTTACTTAATTGTTCATTCTGTGAACAGAATCTGTTT
>DEQI01000139.1:1451-4792 GCA_002360295.1 Planococcaceae bacterium UBA3370 | reverse complement strand
GATACGGTTGGCTATGCATCTCCACAAGAGTACGGAGCATTATTTACATTCCTTCGTGAAAATGTACGCGGAGCTGACAAAGTAAAATTTTCAGCTCATTGCCATGATGACTTAGGGATGGCAGTAGCAAATTCCATTGCAGCAATTCAAAACGGTGCAGATCAAGTGGAATGTACTATCAATGGTATCGGCGAACGAGCAGGGAATGCAGCATTAGAAGAAATTGGTGTTGCACTGCAAATTCGAAAAGATCTTTACAATGTTGAAACGGGTTTAAATTTAAAAGAAATCAAACGTACTTCTCAAATGGTTAGCCGTTTAACAGGAGTTGTTATTCAACCAAATAAAGCTGTAGTAGGGAAAAATGCATTCGCTCATGAATCCGGCATTCACCAAGACGGCGTTCTTAAAAATCCTGAAACTTATGAAATCATATCACCAGCATTAATCGGTGAAGGGGATGTACCTCTAGTATTAGGTAAGCATTCAGGACGCGCGGCATTCCGTGATCGCGCTGAAAAAATGGGTTATGACTTATCAGATGAAAAGTTAAATAAAGCTTTCACTGAGTTTAAAAAGCTTGCAGACCGTAAAAAAGAAGTGACAGAAGAAGATTTAGTCACACTTTTAACAGAACAACAAGTATCTATTGAAGATATTCCGTTATTTGAGCTAAAAAGTGTTCAAGTGCAGTACGGTACTGAAAACATACCAACTGCAACAGCTTCTGTTATTACTCCAGAAGGCGATATTAAAACACTTGCTTCAACTGGTTCAGGTTCTGTGGAAGCCATTTTCAATACCCTCGAGCAATTAGTAAATGGCACAGTCAATATTTTAGATTATCGTGTTACATCTGTTGGCAAAGGACGCGATGCTTTAGGTGAAGCCGTAATTAATTTACGTTATAACGGTTATACATCAACAGGTCGTGACGCAGCACAGGATGTTTTAGAAGCTTCTGCTAAAGCATATTTAAATGCGATTAACAGACAGCTCATTCAAGGAAGTATTCGCGCGCAACAGCCAATCGTATAAAACAATTTTGCGCCATCAAATGTTCCATTTGGTGGCGTTTCAACAAAGACAACGCGACGATATACGCGAGAAGGATAGGTGTTTTCAAATGGAAAAGAAAATTACAGTTTTGCCTGGTGACGGGATTGGTCCTGAAGTCATTGCTTCAGCAGTAAAAGTGCTACAAGTAATTAGCAAGCGTTTTAACCATACATTTCATTTAGGCTACGGTGCAATTGGCGGTGCGGCAATCGATCAATTTGGTAATCCACTCCCAGATGAAACGATTACTATGTGTTCGGAAAGCGATGCAATTTTACTCGGTGCAGTAGGTGGACCAAAATGGGATAATAATCCGGCACATTTACGTCCGGAAAAAGGGTTACTCAAAATTCGTAAACACTTTGATTTATTCGCTAACCTTCGTCCTGTAAAGGCGTTTCCTAGCTTACTTGCCTCTTCTCCATTAAAGCGTGAAGTTGCGGAAAACGTCGATTTAATGATTGTTCGCGAATTAACAGGTGGTATTTACTTTGGTGAACCACGCAAAAAAACAGAAACAGCTGCAGTTGATACGTGTGTATACTCACGTGAGGAAATCGAACGCATTGTTGATAATGCTTTCGAACTTGCACGTTTACGCCGTGGCAAACTTTGCTCTGTAGATAAAGCGAATGTGCTTGATACATCACGTTTATGGCGTGAAATCGTTGAAGAGAAAAAGAAGCAGTACCCAGACGTACATGTAGAGCATAATTTAGTAGATTCAGTAGCAATGAAGCTTATTACGAACCCAGGACATTACGATGTTGTTGTAACTGAAAATATGTTCGGAGATATTTTAAGTGATGAAGCATCTGTTATTACAGGCTCTTTAGGTGTACTTCCTTCTGCATCGATTCGTGGTGATAACTTTGGTTTATATGAACCAGTCCATGGATCTGCACCAGAAATTGCAGGTCTTGGAGTTGCAAACCCAGCTGCGACAATTCTTTCAGTAGCAATGATGCTGCAATATTCATTTGGATTACGAGAAGAGGCAGCAGAAATTGAACGTGCAGTGAGTGCAGTATTTGATGATGGGTACTTTACAGCGGATCTAGCTCAAGATGGTACACGCGTTTTATCTACAGATGAATGGACAGATAAAGTAATTAATGAAATCGATACTAACTTTGTTTCAGATAGCATTATGATTTCATATATTTAGGGGATTGGTGAGGACAATGGCAAAAAATATTATTGAAAAAATATGGGAAACACATGTCGTACATCGTGAAGAAGGTAAGCCAGACTTACTATATATCGATTTACATTTAATACATGAAGTGACAAGTCCACAAGCATTTGAAGGGTTACGTTTAGCAGGTAGAAAAGTACGCCGTACAGATCTTTGTTTTGCAACAATGGATCATAATGTACCAACTAAAAATTTACCAACAATTAATGACCCGATTGCTAAAAAGCAAATTATGACACTTGCAGAAAATGCACAAGAATTTGGTGTTGAATTAGCTGATATGGGGCATCCAGACCAAGGAATTGTCCACGTTATCGGACCAGAACTAGGATTAACACAGCCGGGTAAAACGATTGTATGTGGTGATTCACATACGGCTACACATGGTGCATTCGGTGCCATTGCTTTTGGTATCGGTACTTCAGAAGTAGAACATGTATTATCAACGCAAACTTTATGGCAATTAAAGCCGCCGACAATGGAGATTCGTGTCAATGGACAGCTAGGTGTTGGTGTTTCAGCGAAGGACATCATTTTAGCGATTATTGCTAAATGGGGTATCGGTGTAGGTACGGGTCATATCGTTGAGTATACAGGTGATGCAATCCGTTCTCTTTCTATGGAAGAGCGCATGACAATTTGTAATATGTCAATTGAAGCAGGTGCAAAAGCGGGATTAATTTCACCGGATGAAACAACAGTTGAATTTTTACGTGGTCGCCGTTTTGCTCCACAACAACAATTTGATGAAGCGGCAGCTTACTGGCTAAGTCTTGCTTCTGATCCAGGCTGCTCATATGATGTAGTACTTGAAATTGATGCAGAAGAAATCGAACCAATTGTTACTTGGGGTACGAACCCAGCAATGGGTGTCGGTGTTTCTAAAACTGTACCAACACGTGAAAATTATGATAATGATGCAGACCGCGCTGCATTAGACAAAGCATTAAAATATATGGATTTAGAAGAAGGTCAGCCAATTACATCGATCGAAATTCAGCATGTATTTATCGGTTCATGTACGAACTCGCGTTTATCGGATTTACGAACAGCTGCTAGTGTGGTAGAAGGACATAAGCTTCAT